>JANNMV010000064.1:0-15379 GCA_031398205.1 Pseudomonadota bacterium
CAAATGGGATTTTTTCATGGGGCTTCCTTTAAAAAATGGTTTAACAATGCCGGGACAACCGGCGAACAATCAAGCCTTGATGGCTTTACGAATCAGTTCCAATCCATAACGCCTTGCGGCGCGATGCACGAAACGTAATTCTTCACAGCGCTCGCGACATGTATCACAACGCGCGAAGTGCTGTTTCAGTAGACCGATTTCCTCGCGCGTAAGTTCGCGATCGAGCGCCAGGGACTGCAACTGGGAGATCTTCCAGCAGTCCGCCGGCAGTATCGCGATATTCCGAGCTTGTCGTGTTGAACCAGTTTCCATTTAGATATTGTCGCATGCCCATTCGGGCGCGGTGCAAAATGACCCAGCAATTCGTCTCGGTGATCTTAAGTTCCTTACAGATCTCTTCGGTGCTGTGGCCAAGCACATCGCGCATGACGAATACCCGTTGCGTCTTGCCGGGCAGTAGTGCCAGCCCGGCTTCGAATACGCGCCAGAATTCCTTTTCCTCAAACGCGGCTTCCGGTCGTTCCCACACCGGCGCGGCCTGGGTAAAGGGGCTGGTTTCATCCTCCAGCCAGTCCTCGACATCTTCTGCACCCGAGTCCAGGAGCGTTGAAAAAGCCGGTTCCCGCGCCTGACGGCGGATCAGATCGATAATTTTGAATTTGAGTATCGCCGTCAGCCAGGTTTTCAATGTTGACTTACCGGCAAAGCTTGCGCGGTTTTCCAGTGCGGCGACCAATGTGTCTTGCACCGCATCCCGCGCCAGGTCGTCATCGCGCAATTTCATTAGTGCGAAACGATGCAGGTAGCCTGTCAAGGATTCCAGATCGTCGCTATGAAACAAGGCTTTCTTGGGCATGCTAACTTCTCCAGAGTATGTGCTGATCCAGCATGGCTTCAGCGGTTTTTAGCGCAGCTTCGTTTTCGGCGACAATGGCGAAGCTACCGCGCCCCGCCGGCCGTAGTGTCGTCATCAAGCCTTTGTATTCACCTTCCGCGCGCCAATAGACCGTTTGATTCGGCATGGTGATGAGCGTGACCTTGCCGCGCGGCGTTTCCCAAACAATGTGTTTGCCGATACCGCCGGGGACGGGGCAATCGTGCAAATAGATCACGGCCTTGGCGAAATCTTGCTTCAGCGCTGCACCGGAATTCGCCAGTGCGAGCTTCAAATCATCCTTACTCACCGCTTGCTGTGATTTGAACGCGTTAGGCTCTTCGAGTACATGATCTACTGAGGCATGCAACATGCGCGTATCGGGCGCCAAGTAGCGATAGCCGATGCCCGCAGACAGCGCGCAAACCAGCAACACACTCGCGGCCATCGCGTACAAACGCGTACGGCGCCCACCCTTGAGCTTGCGGTTCAATACGAGGCGCTGCGCCAAGCTCGGATCGACGGGAATATTGACCGCGACCTCAAGCTGGCTTTCGAAACGATCCATATCGCGCGCAAACTCCGCGCAGTTCGGACATTCCAGCACGTGAACCGCTGCATCGTTAATCATCTGGCGCGGCGTGGCCAGTTTATTGCGGCGAAATTGTAGACAGTTCATGATTTATTCGCTCTTCGCTTTGATTCCGGTTCCATTATTTTGCGCAGTGCTTGGCGCGCGCGCGTAAGGCGTTGCATCACGTTCATTTCGGACAAATTCACCATCGTCGCGATTTCCGCACAGGTGAAGCCACCCAACACTTGCAGCAGCAGCGGCTCGCGATAACCTTCCGGCAATTACCATAGCGCATCGCGCATTTCCAGCTCGCCCAACACGTCGGTTTCCGCCGCCACCATCAAATCATCCAAGTCATCGTCGCTAATCTCGACGCGTTTTTTCTCGAACAACCGCGCATGCTCATGATGCAAAATCGTCAGCAGCCAACCCTTCGCCGCCTTCTCATCGCGCACGTCGCTCCAATTCGCCCAAGCGCGGGTAAAAGTCTCCTGCACCAAGTCCTCGGCAATATTGCGATCGCGACACAGCCAATAGGCAAAGCGATACAAATCGCCGGAATGCGCGTGAACCATCGTCTCGAAGCTACTTTGCGTTTTTTGAAAAAGCATCACAGACTAGTTGTTCTCTCATAACGGATAAGACCGGCGCGCTAGACGAATCCTGACGCGCCCTGAAAAATATTTATACGTGGCAAAACCCAGTCTGGATGCGAATTGTCGCGCGTGCATCACAAAAGTAAAAATTTTTGTCGCGGACTTGAAAGCAAACCGACCACCCTTATGTTCGATACATAGCGGCGACCTGCCGCGTTCATTGAGATAGAAAGGAATAATGATGGTAAATGTATTGCGTCGGGAAGCATTGGATGATCAGTTCGACAACTTGGTTCGGAATATTTTTCGGCCGGTCGCCGTAACCACGCGCGATGTCGTGGCGCCGATTCGTATGGACGTGAGCGAAAAAGAAAACGCTTACATCGTTCATGCCGACATGCCGGGCCTCAAGAAAGAAGACATCAAGATCGAAATCGATGGCAACGAAGTTTCAATCAGTGCCGAAACAAAGAATGAGAAAGACTTGAAGGATGGCGATCGAGTACTTCGATCCGAACGCTACTACGGCAAAGTCTCGCGCAGCTTCTCGCTGGAGCAAGAAGTGGACGAAGCAGCGGCCTCGGCGAAATACGAAAACGGCGTGCTGGAACTGGCGCTGCCGAAAAAAGCAGTGGTAAAAGCAAAATTAGTCAGCGTCGCTTAACGCCGCGTTTTCAAAAACTCAACGTGGTTGCGCGCAAGTGCAGCCACGTTTTTATTTCGCAACGCTATAAGAAAATTTTTTCGAAGTCAGTTTCTTTTGGTTTGTCATTGCGAGCCGCCTGTATCGACGCTGCCGATACTGCTCATACTCCGTGAACCTGGCAAGGCGTTGTAGGGTGGATCAAGCACAGCGGATCCACCAGGCGCATCAAAGCGCAATGCTCGTAGCCGCTGGTGTGGTGGATCCAGCGCTTCGCGCTTTGATCCACCCTACCTTTGGTCTGGGTTCATGGAAAGAAGCGCTCTTTGCGACGACGCAATCATGCATTTCGCAGCGATAAAATCGAGATTGCTTCGCTAGGCTCGCAATGACGCAGCGGTAAGGGGGAGCAAAGCGGGAAACGCCAGGATCACTGCGCTTTCAGCCGACAAATGGATTCCCGCCTGCGCGGGAATGACACGCAGGGATCAAATCGCAAACGTTAGTGGATCAACGCAAAAAATCGGCCTACAAGTAGGCCGAAAGGAGGAGTTATTAGGGCAGCGCGTATTGCGCGCGAATCGTTGTGTTTCTAGGCGGTGATGTCCGCAAATTTTTTAACCGGCACGGCGTAGATCATCGTATCCAGCGCGGGCTGTCGTCTCGTGGGTTTGAGCAACTGCAGTTGCGCTTTCAAGCTGTAATCGTAAAGTGCAATGCAATCATCCAGCCATTCGTTCCAGCCGGCACCCGCGTTTGCCTGCGCTAACTGGATCGCCGCTGTCGCTTCGCTGCCTTGCGTCAAGCTAACCAACCCAAGCTTACGGGCTAGGTGCCGCATGACGACATTTTCTGCGAGAAAATGCACGAACAAACTATTCAGTTCGAGGTTTCGCGCGCGCTCGATCGCGCGTTGGAACAGCGCGCTGCCCACACCCCGGCTACGCTCGCCGCGCAACACCGAAATGCCTAATTCTGCGACATCGCCGCTTGGCGCCAGATGTGCGACGCCGATCAGCTCAAGGTTCTCGCCGTAGACGCCAAAGACCGCATCGCGCTCGATATCGAGGTACTCAACATAGCTTGCGAGCGCCGCCGGATTGAGCGCAGTGCCGAAGCGCAGGTAAATATCTTCTTGCGGCAGCGCGACAAAATGTTTGAACAGTTTGTACCGTTCGCGGCCGGACAATTGTTTCACCGAGATCATGGTATTTTCACTTCGTCATTTAGCGGGAGGGTTAGCGCGCACAAACTTCCAGCCTTCCACCGTATAGACAAACACAAACCCGGTCGGGCCGTCGATAAAAACCGTGACTGGCGAAACAATAGGGAAATCGGTCTGATCGGGCGCCTCGGCAGCGAGAACTTCATTGCGTGCAAACGCGGCATAACAAACCAATCCCAGCAACGCGGCGCCGAGCCATTTAAACTTACGCACATTAGCGTCGGCACCGGCATGATTATCGTAGTAAGCTTGCACGTCGCGCGCGACCGTCGAACGCAGGTTCAGCCGGTGGCGTTTAAAATCAAACAGCGAATTGAACATAAATAACTCCTAAACGAAATGCAAGCGCCGATTCCGGTTGGTCACGGACATTACTGTCGCGTAAACGCAACCCAAGGGAAATTTTTTGGTTTACGCTGCAACTCGCGCATGCGGTTCTCGAGGTCGCTAATATCGGTCGATTCCGCTAAAAAGACTTCCTGCCGCTTGCGCTCGTGGTACTCGTCGCTCTGCGCCAAGTAATTGAAAAAGTTCAGAATAAATTTCATAACCGCGTCCTTTGTTGAAACAATTGAGTGCAATCTTTGCTGCGTTGCACTATTTGTAACATAGCGACGGTAGGGTAAAAGCTCCAATCGTATCTTTTGATAGATATAATCCACTTGATTTATACCTTGCGTAAGTCATTGGTGCAGCGCACAATATTGTCTTACGAACACGTTTATTCGAGAGGAAAATTTCCATCGAAATTTATCAATTGCGAACCTTTGTCACCGTTGCCGAGCTTGGGCAACTCACCCGTGCGGGCGAAGCTTTGCACGTAAGCCAACCGGCGATCACCGCGCAAATTAAGGCTCTGGAAGATGAACTCCAGCTCGAACTTTTCCAACGCACCTCAAGCGGCATGGTGCTCACGCGCGCCGGCGAACGCTTGCTGGAACACGCGGAAAATGTGTTGACCGCGGTGCAAGCACTGAAAAATCAGGCCAAAGCCTTGTCCGGCGAAATCACGGGCAAACTCAGCTTCGGCACCGTGGCTGATCCGGACTTCATTCGTCTCGGCGAACTGTTAAATCTCACGCTGGAACGCTTTCCTCTGGTGGAATTGGAATTGCACCAGCGCGTGTCCGGGCAGGCTTTTGAGGACGTGCGCAATGGCGCGTTGAACGCAAGTTTTTATTTTGGCGAGTTGAATAGCCCGCTTGTGACCGGTTTGCGATTGTGCGAAATCGCCTATCGCGTCGCCGCGCCGTCCGCATGGAAGGATCGCGTCGAAACCGCGAGTTGGAGCGACATCGCGGCGCTGCCGTGGATTTTTGCGCCGCCGGTCAGCACCCACAATCAAATGCTGCACGAGCTGTTTCGCAATCACGGCGTGGAGCCGACCAAAGTCGTCGAAGCGGATCAGGAATCGATCATCAACAGCTTGATCGAATCCGGCGTGGGCTTAAGTTTGATGCGCGAAGATCAAGCGCAAACTGCGCAAGCGGCCGGCAAAGCGATCGTGTGGGGTGAGGAACGACTCATCACCACGCTGTGGTTCATCTATCCTACCGAACACGCGCACGATCCGGCGATCGTCGCGTTGACCGAAGCGGTTCGCGATACATGGTTCATAAAAGCTAAAGTGGAAAAGCGTCGCAAGATAGCATCCGCCCACTGAGATTGACGGGGGCACTACACTAGTTTTACTGGTGCATGAATGCACCCTACTGTATCTACGAGACAAAAAACTAAATCGCCGGATCGTTCGTTTGCCCAAATGAAACCCGATCGTCCCCGGTAAACCAATTCCCATCGGAACCGGCGCCGCTATATTCGGTGAAATTCGTGCGATTGCCATTCACATCGTAAGTCGTATCGCTATACAAGCTCACCAGATCGTCGGCGGTAAATAACTGCCGGTCGGGCCCGCTGTCTTGGTATGAAATATTGCGCGTTGGATTGCCATTGTTGTCAAAGCTGGCGGCGCGATGAAAACTGACGTCATCGTCTGCCGTTGACCAAATACCATCAAAGCCGGGACCGTCGAAAAATACGTGTTGTGTTGCGTTGCCATTGGCATCGAATGTCGTGGTGCTGTATAGGCTCTGGCCGTCATCGATGTTAAACCAGATTTCATCATTGCCCGCGCTGCTAAAGTAGTCAATTCGAGTTAAGTCGCCATTCGCGTCGTAGGTGTTCTTACCGTACGAACCGTCATCGTCGCCGTTAAACCAGATTCCATCCAACCCGGCGCCACTGAATGACGCAATGCGCGTCACCTTGTGATTGCCGTCGTAATTGGTGTCGTCGTATTGGATCGGAACGTCGTCAGCAGTAAGCCAATTCGCATCGTTGCCGCGGTCCGCGAAATACGCGAAACGCGTTTGATTGCCGTTCGCGTCGTAAGTGTAATCGCTATGCTGGGCGACCTGATCATCGTTGTCGAACCAAGTGTTATTTGCACCCGGCCCGCTGTAAGAAATAATTCGCGCGGGTTTACCGTTAGCGTTGTAAGTCGTCGTGCTGTATTGATTCACCACGTCATCGTCGGTATCCCACCGCGCGTCGCCGCCGGCGCCGTTATAAAACGCGAAGCGGGTTTGCTTGCCGGCGGCGTAGGAATAATCGCTGCGCTGCGTTGCGCGATCGTCGGCGCTGAACCATTGTCCATCGAGCCCCGCGCCATTAAAGAAAATATTGCGAATGAGATTTCCCGCTGCGTCATAAACATTTTTTTCGTATTCGCTAACGATATCGTCCGCCGTCAGCCATTGCGTGTCGCTGCCCGGGCCATTGAATGTAACGCTGCGGGTTGGCTTGCCATTCGCGTCGTAGGAGATCTCGCCAAGTTGATTGATCAGGTCATCGCCGGAGAACCACACGCTGTCGCTACCGCTTGCGCTGTAGCGAATGAAACGGGTTTGATTGCCGTTTGCATCATAGGTCCGCGCGAAGTAAGAACTAATGTTTCCAGCGGAATAAAAAACTTGCCGCAAGGCCGGATTGATCAGCGTCTTGAACGAAATCACCGTGCTCGGCAGATTGTTGCCGGCACTGTCTTGGACACCGATAAGCGTCAGCGCGTAGCTCGTGTTCGGCGCCAGCGGCTGGCTGGGATTGATGACAATCGAGTGAGACGCAGCGTCGTAGCTGATGTTCGCTCTCACCGTCTGATTCGCGCCTTCGAGATTGTTACCGACGAGTTGAACGTTTGCGCCGTTCACCGTTGCGGCGTTGGCGGTTTCGGACAAATTGACGCGCAAATCCGAAATCGGGCTCACACCTGAACTACCGCTAGCCGGCGACGCCGACGCAACCGCGGGCGCAGTCGTATCCGCTGCACCGGACGATCCGCCGCCACCGCCGCCGCCACACGCAGCAACGAAGGAGAGCAGCAAAGGACAACATATAGCGCAATAATTTTTTTCGAACATAACGGTATGCACAAAGTTAAAATTTTTCATGACGTTTCTTTTCTTGAATTTTATCGCGGCGGCGCCTTTGATCAAACGCGTTGGCAGCGCAAAAAGATTATGCTCCATACTCCTTGGTACTATGGCATAGGTGTCAGTCCGCAAGCAAGCCATTGTCGCTTGTAAAATTGATAGGTGCGCCAAGAGGCTCATGAATAGGCGCTCTGCACGCATGCCTTGCCAAGAGGCAATCTGGGCGCGGCTTCTGGCTATGCCTAGGTTCGGAAAATGACGCAGCGTTCACGTGAAAAGATTTGTTGTCGCGGCGTTTTCCCTGTGTAAAATACAGGCACTTTTTAGACACAGGCGGCCCATGTCCACGACCTCCACCAGTGCAACCGAGAAAGCGCGAATCCTCGGCGAGGCGCTTCCCTATATTCAACGTTTCCACGACCGCAATATCGTCATTAAATATGGTGGCAACGCCATGATCGACGACAAGCTAAAGGATTCGTTCGCGCGCGACGTAGTGTTGCTGAAACTCGTTGGCATGAATCCCGTCGTCGTCCACGGCGGTGGGCCGCAGATCGGTCAATTACTGCAGCGGGTAGGCAAGCAGACCGAGTTCGTCCAAGGCATGCGCGTCACGGACGAGGAAACGCTCGACGTGGTCGAGATGGTGCTTGGCGGCTTGGTGAATCAAGAAATCGTCAGCCTGATCAACAAACACGGCGGCAAAGCCGTGGGTCTGAACGGCAAAGATGGCGGCATGATTCGCGCCAAAAAAATGCTGGTCAAAAATAAGGATAAAAAAGACGAGTTACTCGACATCGGCCTGGTCGGTGAAGTGGTGTCGATCGATCCCGAGCTGATTTCACTGCTCGATACGCGCGACTTCATTCCGGTGATCGCGCCGATCGGGGTCGGCGAAAATGGTGAAATTTATAACATCAACGCCGATCCGGTGGCCGGCAAACTCGCCATCACCTTGCAAGCGGAAAAACTCATTTTGCTGACCAACATCGCCGGCGTGATGGACAAGCAAGGCAATGTCCTCACCGGCTTGACCAGCGCCCGCGTCGACGAACTCATCGCCGATGGCACGATTTACGGCGGCATGTTGCCGAAAATTGAAACAGCGCTCGACGCGGTGCGCAATGGCGTGAAGACCGCGCACATTATCGACGGGCGCGTCGAGCATGCGTTGTTGCTGGAAGTGCTGACCGATGAGGGTGTCGGCACCTTGATTCGCGGCGCCGCGGCGAATCGATCGGCGTAGAGCCTTGGTTTGACCGGTAGCCGCATGGCGCGGCCGCGCGCTATCACTTTTAGCCTAGTCCTTTCGCTCTATTGCGAGGTTGAGCAACGCATGCTCATAATGTGCCTGGGTTAGCGGCTATTCCGCTGCTGGCTGCGGGTCTTGAGAGGACAAGATTTATCCATGGACGATACGTTAATGATTGGATCGCGAGGCGATCCCGTGCGCGAATTACAAAGCCAGTTAAAAGTTCTCGGCTACTTTCTCGCCGATGTTAGTGGCGATTTCGACGCTGCCACGGCAAAAGCGGTCGCCGACTTTCAAACAGAGCGGGCATCCGCCTCAACCGCGCCCGAATCGGATTCTCCAAGAATGGCGCCGGGCACGTTCGACGAAGCAACCTCCCGTGCATTGCACGACCATCTAAGCCTACGCCTTGGCGCAATGCATTGCTTGGGCTTTTTGACAGACGATGGACCGCGCTCCAGTGCCGAAGCACTGGAAACGGCGCTGCGATCTTTTCAGGCCAGCGAACATATCGCCACGAGTGGCATACTTGACCACGCGACGCGCCGAGCGCTGTCCAACCAGATCGAGTCGCTGCAAAGCAAACTGTATTTTCTGGGCCATTACAAGGGCTTCGTCGACGGCAGTTTCAATCCTTTTATTATCCCGGCGATTCGCGAATTTCAAACACGCCATCACTTGCTCCCGAGCGGGATTCGCGATCCGGCCACAGCGCTGAAAATCTTCCAGAACGCCGTGATTACACCGGATCAAGGCGAGCCGCCGGATCGCGGCAAACAAGACAAAGTCATCGCAATTCAACGCAAGCTCAGTCGCTCGGGCCACTACCGCGGCGGACAACATGGCCGCTACGACAACGCAACTATCACGGCGCTCATTGCGTTTCAACAGAAGCATAAACTCCCGCGCACCGACGGATTTTGCGACGACCGCACCTGGTGGCAGCTCAATCAAGAATCTGGAACCATTTTCTCCGAAGTGTTCCAATGGGAGCTCGATGCTTTGGACGAAGAAGGCAGCGACGTTATCCCCGACAAGGCCGACCCGCGCCCGGCGGCGGAAAGCGAAGTCATCGCCAGAGCCCACAAGAACCAGCTATTTGGCTTGGCATTTTCCGGTGGCGGCATTCGTAGTGCGACGTTCAACCTCGGTATGTCCCAGGCCTTGGCAGAAAAACAATTGCTGCGCGAGTTTCACTATCTCTCGACGGTTTCCGGCGGCGGATACATCGGCAGTTGGCTATCGAAATGGATCCACGAGGAGCGAGGCGATATCGGCGCAGTCGAAGCAAAGCTTGCGATCGAGCAACGGCAAACTGCCGACAAAACCGAACCGGACCAAATTAAGTTTCTGCGCCAGCACAGCAATTATTTGACGCCTCAAGTCGGGCTATTCGGCGCGGATACCTGGGCGGTCATCGCCACCTACGTGCGCAATGTTATGCTGAATATGGCGATACTGGTCGCAGGCATTAGCTTCGTTATGCTCGTGCCGCGCCTGTTGTTGTGGTTGGTCACGCAATACAGCAAGGTAGCGAAAATCGACGGACTCTATACGCCCGATTTCGCGTTTTGGTTTGGTGGGATCGCGCTAACGGCATTTCTGGTTGCGGTATTTTTCATCTCCTTGAACATTTCCTTGGTTGCGCATCAGCGCAATCAGAAACATTGGCTGTATTGCCAGGAGCAGGGCTGTGTGCTGAACCGAGTGGTCGCGCCGCTTATGATTTCCGGATTCTGTGGGAGCATTTGGCTGTGGTACGAATACGAGCTTGCGCAGGTGTATTTATTAAATTTTCGCTACTGGCTGATATCGACACTCATCTACCTGAGCGTTTGGGGTATCGCTTGGTGGCTCGGTCAGCAAAAAAATAAGGCAAATGAAATTCAATTGACGTACTCGGGCGGCATTTTTCGTCAGATCCGCCCGCATCTGGCGTTTAGCCTCATTGCACTGATCATCGGTCACTGCTTAATCAAATTCGTACTGGGCCGATTTCATGACCTAACGAAAATTCATGATCCCCTGAATCATCCCGTGAATCTGGTCGCGTTCGGCATGCCTGTCGCGCTGTCGATATTCGGTATTACCATGATATTGCTGGTTGGCCTATTAGGTCGCGCCTATGGCGATCGCAGCCGCGAGTGGTGGAGCCGAATGGGCGGTTGGACGGTCATATTTACCAGTGGTTGGGTGGTCATGTTCGCCATCTGTTTATACGGGCCGCCGTTCGTCACTTGGATCAATCACGAAGTCAGTACTTGGGTCAGCTCGACGATCACCTTGAGTTGGGTGCTGACAACCATTGCGGGCGTGGTCTATGGCAGGAGCGCGGCCAGTGACGCGAAGCCCAAGGGCCGCTCGTCCGCGCGCTTGTTTGCCATCGCACCACCGCTCTTCGTGCTCGGTTTATTGCTGCTCACCACGGTCGTTATTCAGCAGCTTATTGCCGTTGCGGATTTGTGTGTCAAAAACAATCGCACCCTCGGCGAGTACCTTAGCGCTGGCTTTTGCGCATCAGAGGCAACGCCGATCACAATGCTGTTGGCAGGCATGGCGGGCTGCGCCGTAGTGGCTTTCGTCCTCGCCTGGCGGGTGGATATTAACAAATTTTCCATGTATATGATGTACCGCAATCGCTTGGTGCGCTGTTACCTCGGCGCCTCCACGGTCAAACGCCGCCCCCACCCGTTCGTCGGATTTGACGCGGCTGACGATCCACATCTGGTGCAAATGTTGTGGAAGAAAGAGGCCTCGAACGCCGCCGTTCATCATTTACAAAAGCCATTTCATCTGATCAACACCGCGCTAAATTTGGTCGGCGGCAAAGAACTGGCATGGCAGGAGCGTAAGGCCGCGTCCTTTACGTTTAGCCCGGGCTATTGTGGTTTCGAGTTGCCGGATCGCCCCGGGCACCTTGAACCAAATGACGGCGCCGACATTGCACGCGGCTGTTTCCGCACCACTCGCGAATACGGTGCCGGTGAGCTCGATAGCATCGGCGGAACGAAAAGCGCCAGCGGCCTGCGTAACAAACTGGAACGCTACCGAGATGAAGAAGAAGGCATTAAGCTGGGTCAGGCCATGGCTATTTCGGGCGCGGCGGCTAGCCCGAATATGGGCTACCACAGTAATCCGGCGTTATCGTTCCTGATGACCGCATTCAATGTTCGCCTCGGACGTTGGAATGCGAACCCGCGCCAAGATTCATGGCGCTCATCGAGCCCGCGGTTTGGTTTGACTTCGCTGATCAGCGAGTTGTTCGGACTGACCAATGCCGACTCCCACTTCGTTTATCTGTCGGACGGTGGTCATTTCGAAAACCTTGGTATCTATGAATTGGTGCGGCGGCGCTGTGCGTTAATTGTCGTCATCGACGCGAGCGGCGACCCGAACGCCGGATTCAGTGATCTGGGTGGCGCGATACGAAAATGTTTTACCGACTTCGGCGTTGAAATCGACATTCGGGTGAACGACAACACAATCGATCGCGCTACCCATCTTGCTAAGTCCCATTGGGCAATCGGCGAAATCAAGTACGGGTTAGTGGATGAACATTGCAACAACGGCGTACCGGGTTGTTCGGGTTTGCTGCTGTACATCAAACCCTCACTCACCGGCAACGAGCCGGCGGACATCCTCAACTATTGCAACATCGATGCTAACTTCCCGCATCAAAGCACCGCCGATCAATGGTTCGACGAAACCCAATTCGAAAGTTATCGCAAACTCGGTTACCACATCGGTCGCTCGGTGTTATCGGATATCTGCGCGGAGTTGGATCAGAACCATATCGTCGGACGCGAACGGCGCCAGGCGTTGCTTACGCTGCTGTACGACAAATTTAAAGCGGCGCAGTCGTCCGCGAAAGTCGGACCGACCTAAATTCCGCCACACCCGTATTAATCGTCATTCCCGCCTTCGCGGGAATGACAAACTTTTACGTCAATGCTGCGGTGAATGGCCGGAGAGGCGCTCTGGTACTAGCGCTCAGGACGATTCGCTCACCCTTGTGGCGCGCGAACCGACGCGGCTAAATCGCGCACCACTTCGCCATGATGTCGGCATACATCGGCACCGACGCCTCCAATTTATTGACGTAACAATATTCGTCCGTCTGGTGCGCCATGGCGGCCTCGCCCGGCCCGAGAATAACCGTCGGCGGGCCGCCGTAGGCGCGGCGCAACGCGGCGGCGTCGGTAAAATAAGTAGCGGTGCGCGCTTGCGGCCGTTCCTTTAAATATTTGCCGGTGATCTCGAACACGTTTTGTACCCAGGCGTGGGACGGTTCAGTCCACACGCTCGGCACGTCGATCACCGCGGTCAACTCCACTTCAGGGCCCAAGGTCTGTTGCAAATGCCGATGCAATTCTTGATGGTCTTGATTCGGGATGGTGCGAATATCAATGCTGGTGACCACTTCATCGGGCACGGAATTCGGATTCAGGCCGCCGTGAATCGTGCCGACGTTCAGCGTCGGCTTGCCCATCATGAAATGCGACGGCGCGGTGAATTCGTATTTTTCTAATTTCGCGACGGCTTTGGCCGCTTTGTAAATCGCGTTGTCGCCGAGTTCCGGCATGGAGCCGTGGGCGGTGATGCCGTAGGTCTTGGCGTTCAGCCAATAGGCGCCCTTGTGGCCAACCAGAGGATAGTTGCCGGTCGGCTCGCCGACGACGATCGCCCCTGCCGTGCCGAGAATGCCGAATTGCCGATGCAGATTTTCCAGGTGGTCCGCACCTTGGCAGCCGCGCTCTTCGCCGGCCGTGATGACGAATACCACGCCGCAGGAATGTTTGAGCTTGTCAGCCAGTTGCACCGCCGCCGCGACGAACGCAGCGACACCGCTTTTCATATCGCTGGAACCACGGCCGAATAATTTTCCGGCGTCGGTTTCGCCGGCGAACGGATCTTTTTTCCACGGTGCGGTGCCCAGCGGGACAATGTCGATATGGCCGGTAAAACAAATCGGCAATTTGCTGGCTTTGCCGCCGATGCGGGCGACGAGGCTGGTGCGTTTCTCGGCGAACTCGTGATAGGCGCAGGTGAAGCCGTGTTTCTCCAGTAGATTACCGATATGTTGGGCACAGGCGCGCTCGTCGCCCGGCGGGTTGATGGTGTTAAAGCGCAACAATTCCCGAGTTAATTCGAACGCGTTTGCGATGTTCATAGTGTTTATTTTTCCTCCAGTTGCGATATTGTAGGCCGAATTCCGTTCCGGAAAATAGCTATTCGATCATTGCTCGAAACGCCGCCCGGTGCCCGGGTGGCCTAGGGCCATTGCCTCCCAGCCATGCATAGCGGAACAACCGCACTGCGCTTGTCTGTTGGCTCAGGCATAAAAAAAGGCAGCCGTGGCTGCCTTTTTTGGTCATGCTTTGATTCGCTAGACGGTGAAACTTTCACCGCAACCGCAGGCGTCTTTGACGTTGGGGTTGTTGAACTTAAACGTCGCGTTCAAGCCCTCGCGTCGATAGTCGACTTCCGTGCCTTGCAAAAACGGCAAACTTTCCGGATCGACCAGCACGGCGACGCCGTTGCTATCGAAACGCAAATCATCGCTCGCCTGGGCGTCGGCATATTCAATTTTGTAAGCCCAGCCGGAGCAGCCGGACTTGCGGATGCCTAGGCGTAAACCCACGCCCTTGCCGCGCTTAGTCAAAGCGGTTTGTACGTGCTGCGCGGCGCTGCTGGTCAATGTAATCATATGCTCGTTAAGTTAGGGCAATTCAAAAAAATTCAATATCAACCTTTTAGACTGCTTAGCTTTGCGGCAGTTTCATCGGCTACTGCCGCGGCTTTGTTTTTCTTTTCGTTCGCGGCTTGCTGCTCGCCGAGTTTTTCTTCCAACTCGTTGATCTGACTTAACAGACTGTCGATGTCGGCGTCACGTTCGCCCACCACCAGCGGCTCATTGTCACGTTGCGGCACGATAGGTTTCGGTAACGCAACATCCATTTCCGGTTCGATGTACAGCGGCGGCGTGTAAGTCGCCGCGAGGGAAGGCTCGACTCGTTCCTCAACATCATACACGCCATAGGGTACAAACTCGCGTTTCTCGCCGAAATGCAGCGCGGCATCGTCCGCTCGGGTGATCACGCGCCCCGGAATGCCCACGACGGTTGCGCCCGCAGGCACTTCTTTAACGACGACGGCGTTAGATCCGATCGCCGCACCATCGCCCACCGTAAAGGGCCCTAGGATTTTTGCACCGGCGCCGACGGTGACGTTGCGTCCGAGCGTCGGATGGCGCTTGCCCTTGTGCAGCGTGGTGCCGCCCAGGGTGACACCTTGATAAATCGTGCAATCGTCACCGACATCCGCTGTCTCACCGATCACCACACCCATGCCGTGGTCGATAAAAACTCGTCGACCCATGATCGCACCGGGGTGAATTTCGATACCGGTGAGAAAGCGCGCAAGTTGCGAAACCCAGCGGCCAGTCCACTTAAAATTAGCCAACCAGAGTCGATGTGCGAGGCGATGCCAGACAAGTGCATGCACGCCGGGATACAGCGTTAGAACTTCGAACGTCGAGCGTGCGGCGGGATCGCGCTCCAGCACCATCGCGATATCTTCCCGCAATCGTCTAAACATCCTTGATTTCCTTAAAGTATTTTTTCAAGTATGGGTTACGCCAGCGATTAATTCAACCCTATTTTATAGGAGTTTTCCTGACCGCATGGAGGATTCCCCGCAGGATATTAACCTCTTCTTTTTCCAAACGCGCCCGGGCGAACAGCCGCCGCAGGCGCCGCATCAGCCGCTTGGGCTGGGCCGGGTC
>JANNMV010000171.1:0-5450 GCA_031398205.1 Pseudomonadota bacterium
GATGTTCTTCGGGTCGTCGGCATAGTAGCCGGCTACGTGATGGGCGGCGTTGAGCGCATGGCAGACCAACACCGCGTTCGACTTGGCGGCGTTCAGCGTTCCGTAGGTCTCGAAAACCAGATCGTAGGACTCGATCGTCGCCCCGGAACGCAATTCCAGTGGCGCATCGAAATGCAGCGTTCGCGGCGCGACACATCCGACCGACAGCGGATCGAGATTGGGCGCGAAATGTTCATTCATGGCGCATTAGGCGTTCATGTGATCGACCAGGCGTTCCACTTTGTCGCTATCGTCGGCCAGTAGTATTTTCCGTGTCAATAGTTGTAGCTCTGCGATACTAGATTTCAATACCTGTTGTTTCACGCTGAGCAACTGCGCCGGATGCATGGAGAATTGCCGCAGGCCCATGCCGAGGAGTAATCGGGTCATGGCAACTTCGCCCGCCATCTCGCCACACACCGCCACTGGCACGTTAGCTTGGTTCGCGCGCTTTATCGTTAGTGCGACCAATTGTAGAACAGCGGGATGCTGCGAATTATACAGATAGGCCACACTGTCATCGGCGCGGTCGATGGCAAGAGTGTATTGAATCAGGTCGTTGGTTCCGATCGAAATGAAGTCCAGATGTTTTAGGAATGCCGAAACGGAAAGCGCCGCCGCCGGCACTTCTATCATGCCGCCAACAGCGATGGCGGCGTCATACGGGACCTTGGCCGTGCGTAACTGCTCCTTGGCGTGATTCACCATGCCCAGCGCCTGTGTGATCTCCAGCACCGACGACAGCATTGGAATCAAGATCTGCACTTTTCCGTAGTGGGAGGCGCGCAGAATGGCACGCAGTTGCGTTAGAAAAAGCCGTGGCTCCGATAGGCAATAACGGATCGCGCGCAACCCCAGCGCGGGATTGGTGCCCGCTTGTTTGGCGCCGTCGAGACTTTTATCGGCGCCTAGGTCGAGCGTGCGTATGGTCACCGGCTGCGACTGCATCGCCGCGGCCACTTTACGATAGGCTTCAAACTGCTCGTCCTCGCTCGGCAAATCGACGCGACCGAGAAACAAAAACTCGCTGCGGAATAGCCCGACGCCGGTCGCGCCACATTCTTTCACACCATCGATATCCTCGGGCAGCTCAATGTTCGCCTGCAACTCGATTGACGTGCCATCCAATGTGACCGCCGGTGTGGCGCGCAAACGTTTGAGTTTTTGCCGCTCGAGATCCCACTGGTTCTGCCTAAGTTTGTACTCGTTGACAATCAACTCATCGGGATTTACCAGGACAATGCCCTGGGTGCCGTCGACAATCAGCAGCTCATTCTCGCGAATCAAGCTCCAAGCGTGATGCAAGGCGACGATCGAGGGAATATTTAGGCTGCGTGCCAAAATCGCCGTGTGCGAAGTCGAACCGCCTAGATCGGTAATGAAGGCTGCTATGTGATGCTGCTTATACAGAATCGTGTCGGCAGGGCTAAGGTCGCGCGCCACCAGAATTCGTCCATCGCCGGCTACCTCTTGTTGCGACGGCCCGGGATGGCCAAGCAATACCTTCAACACCCGTTCCACAACTTGCATCACATCGGCGCGCCGCTCACGCAAATAGGCGTCTTCGATCGCTTCGAATTGATCGAGCAAGGTATCCGCCTGTTGTTTCAGCGCCCACTCGGCGTTGCACTGTTGCTGATGGATGAGATCGCGCGGGGCAACGCTGAGGGTTTCGTCATTCAGAAGCATGAGATGCAAATTCAAAAACGCATTGAGTTCTTCCGGCGCGCCGGAAAGCGAATTTTGTTTCAGCGACTCAAGTTCATTGCGAACCGTTGCGACGGCGGAATCAAAACGCGCAATTTCCTGATCGATATCGCTCGAGGCGATCGCGTAGTGGCTGACCTCATCGACCCCGTGCGCCAAAAGATGCGCGCGACCGATGGCGACGCCACCGGAAATACCGATTCCGTGAATAGCGAAACTCATGAGCGCACGCGCCGCCTCATTCGCCCTCGCCGAACTTATCGCGAATTAGTTGGGTCAAGGCCTGCATGGCGGCGTCCTCGTCGGCGCCATGGGTTTCGATTTCGACCTGCGCGCCCTTTGCCGCCGCCAACATCATCACACCCATGATGCTCTTGGCGTTGACGCGCCGTCCCTGCCGCGCGAGAAAAACCTCGCTCTTGAACTGCCCGGCCAATTGCGTCAGCTTTGCCGACGCCCGAGCATGCAGGCCGAGTTTGTTGCTGATCTCAATTTTAGTTTGCAGCATCGTCCCGCTCCATGCGCATCACACCGGCTTTTGCACCGGCGACGGCTTTTTCCGTCAACTCGTCCAAACCTAAATTTCGGTAATTAATAGCACGTAACAACATCGCCAAATTGAGCCCACTCAAAACGTGAACTCGCCCCGGCTCACTGAGCTGAGTTGCAATATTGCAAGGTGTCGCGCCGCAAACATCGCTGCACACCAGCACGCCCTCACCGCTATTCAGTTGTGCGATTCGCTTGCGCGCTTGATCGACCACCTCAGGCGGGCGGGCATTGTTGGCGACGTCGAGCCATTCCAGTTGTGCGGGTACGTTGCCCAACACGTGACTGATCGCTTTGCCGAAACTGCTGGCAACCGGATCGTGGGCGAGGATAAGGATTCCAATCATGACGCGAGCAGTGAATTTGTTCCTGCTATTCTAGCAGGCTGCTAACGCGTGGGACGGATCAACTGGCGATAGCGACGCGCTCTGGCGAAACAATACGTTCGGCTGGGAACACCGCCTCGAAGCGGCTGCCCCTGCCCACCGTGCTACTAATTTCAAGGCGCGCCTGGTGACGATTGAGAATATGTTTGACGATGGCCAGTCCCAGTCCAGTCCCGCCGGTAGCGCGTGAGCGGCTGCGGTCGACGCGGTAAAAACGTTCCGTGAGCCGCGGCAGATGTTCCGCTTCGATGCCGACACCGGTATCGGTCACAGCAAAAACCGGCAGATCGTCTTGCATGAACCAGATCAGCTTGACGTTGCCGCCCGCCGGCGTGTAACGAACCGCATTACTAGCCATATTTCCCAACGCGCTGCGGATCTCACGCAAGTTGCCGCGCAGTCGAACGTCGCTCAGCATTTCCGCCTGAATTTCGTGCTTTCCAGACGACAGCAGCCGCGCCTCTCGCACCAATTCCTGGACCAGTTCGACCATATCGATATCGTCCGAATCAACCAATGGCGGGCCATTTTCCAACTGTGCCAGCATCAACAAGTCTTCGACCAGGTATTGCATGCGCTTAGTTTCGCTTTGCATCAGACTCATGGATCGTCTCAGCACCTTGGCATCGATGGTTTCCATGTCCGTCAACGTTTCCAAAAACCCACTTAACACCGTGATCGGCGTGCGCATTTCGTGGGAGACGTTCGCGACGAAATCGCGCCGCGAGCTTTCCGCTTTCTCCCATTGGGTAATGTCACGGCTGATGATCAGTTTTTGCTTGTTTCCATAGGGAATCAATTGCACCTCAAGCACTAAGTCTTGCGCGCGCGCGTCACGCATGATCAGCGGCTCGCTGTAATTCTGCGAGGCTACGTAGCGGGCGAATTCCGGCTGACGTACGAAATAAGTGATGTCGGTGCCGCGGTCGATGTCGGGATGCAAACTAAAATGGCGTTGCGCGACCGGATTGCACCACTCAATTCCGTCATGCTCATCGAGGAGTACGAAGCCGTCAGTCATCGCGGCGGCGGCTTGCTGAAAACGGTCGAGCGCCAAGTTGAGTTGATTCTGGCTCAACTTCGTACTTTTCACTAGGCGGTAAAGTGCGGCGGAAAGCCCCTGCCAACTTCCGGAAACATCCGGCACCAAATGGCCGTCGCTGCGCGTCAACCAATTAGTAAGGCGGTTGAGATTGTTCAGGTGAAATATATTGCCAAGCAGTAGTGCCAAGCACAGAAAGCTGAGCGCGGGTACCCAGCCTTCAAATTTGGCGATCACGAACGCGATCGCGGCGAAGAAAACGTACGTTAGGAGTTCACGCCGCCAAAAACCAGGCATCAGGGGGCAGATCTATCGAGGAAAATCGAGCCGCATTATCGCACAGCTATTCGGGAGTTCGAATCTTGGTAAATCGATAGCCGACGCCACGCACGGTCTGCACGGCGCCGTCTTGACCGACATCTTCCAAGGCAAAGCGCAGCCGCCGGATATGCACATCGACCGTGCGTTCTTCGATGAAAACATGGTCGCCCCACACGTGATCGAGTAACTGAATACGCGAATAAACCCGTTCCGGATGGGTCATAAAAAAATGCAACAGCTTAAACTCCGTTGGCCCCATGTGGATATCTTTGCCGCTGGCGGAGATGCGATAGGTCGCCGGATCAAGCACTAAATCCCCCGCTTCGACGCGGTCTTCGACCATCTGCGGCGCGCGCCGGCGCAACACTGCTTTAATGCGGGCGTTTAACTCGCGCGTCGAGAACGGTTTGACCATATAGTCGTCGGCGCCGGTTTCCAGCCCCGCCAATTTGTCCTGTTCTTGAGCCCTGGCGGTGAGCATGATAATCGGGATGTTTTGGGTGCGCGATTGCCCGCGTATTTTGCGCGCAAACTCAATGCCGCTCATGCCCGGAAGCATCCAATCCAGTAGAATTAAGTCGGGCAGAACGTCTTGCGTATGTTGATAGGCTTCAATCGCGTCGCTGGCCAGAAGCGTATGGTATCCGGCCTCCGACAAGGTCAACGACAGCAATTCCTGAATCGCCGGTTCGTCCTCGACAACTAATATGCGCGCAGCCATGAAATCCTATTAGATTACGTTTATATTTCAAGCATAATTCGTTACTATGACAATTGTGTTACAGCACCACAATATGCGCGAATTTGTCGCGCGCGGCAACAATCCCGCATAATCGCCGTATTAGCGGCCGCAATCGAAAAATCTGACGCCATGCCTCACCCCTTAGAAATAAAAGTCCATCAAGTGTCGCGCTTGTTGGAAATTGCCTTCGACAACGGCGCCAGCTTTCGCTTGTCCTTCGAGTATTTGCGCGTTTATTCGCCGTCCGCCGAAGTGCGCGGCCATGGTTCCGGGCAAGAAGTGTTACAAGCGGGAAAGAAAGAAATCGGCTTGAGTAAAATTGAACCGGTCGGCAATTACGCCGTTCAGATTCATTTTTCCGACGGCCACAATACCGGAATCTATTCCTGGGAATATCTCAACGAACTGGGCGAAAATCAGGATCAATGGTGGCAGGCTTACCTTGATCGAATGCAGCACGCCGGTGCGAGCCGCGAGCCGAAATGACGCCGCGCACGGATTTCGGCTTCAGTGAAGTCGACGAAAACGCCAAAGCCGGCAAAGTCGCCGACGTCTTCCATTCCGTCGCGAACCGCTACGACGTGATGAATGATTTCATGTCGGCAGGCATGCATCGTCTGTGGAAACGCTTCACCGTGCGCCTCGCCGCGTTGAAGCCAAACGA
>JANNMV010000023.1:0-2650 GCA_031398205.1 Pseudomonadota bacterium
TAAGTAGCGCTGACTTTCCGGGAGAAAACCGATGCCCGCACCGCGCTGCGCGAGTTCAACCGGCGAGCGTTCATAGATATCGACATCGATCCCAAGATCGCGCAACAGTAAGGCAGCATACAAACCACCCAGGGAGCCGCCGACCACCGCCGCGCGCATTGTCGCGCCGGCTTACGGCTTGCCGAACGTAGCGATCTTATCGACCGGGCACTCGAAAAGGACGCGCCGCTCGTTGCGCGACGGATCGCGTAAGCCGTAAGGCGCGGGCTGCTGTGTGTATTTGGTCCAAATTTTATCGAGTTGCTTAGTGACGCGAGCACCTTCTTTAGCATCGTCTTCCAAAATCTCGCGTTTGACCGTGCATTTAATGCTTACCCAGTGATACATATTGGCGGGGTTCACCAACAGCAGCGTCAGTTTTGGATTAGCGCGAATCCACTCAACCTTTTTGCGATGCGTGGCAACGTTGACCAACACGGTCGAGCCTTCATAGTCAAACCACATTGGCGTCAGATTCGGCCGACCGTCGGAACCCATCACGGCGAACATCGCCGGCACCGGGCCATCCAACAGCGTTTTGTAGATAGGATCGATATCGTCCAAAGAATTAATGCTGGCATGCCCGCCAACCGAAAACTGATTCGCTTGCAAACCGTTCGCTACGTCCAAGAATTTTGCCACTGCAATCGTCATGACTCCCCCTTCGCTGGATATTAGGTGTTCGACCGATGCAAGCCCCAGGCATCGCCCGATTTTGCATCGCATAGCATGTTACAAAAGCTTAGCACGGACTCGCGCGGCGGTGAAGCGCTAGAGTTAGTCAAACTCGGCATCGCATCCCGCCAGCACACAAACGCACGCAGTTTAGATTTGTCCCCGCGACGAGCAATGCAGCGAAGTAATCTTGCATTTACCGCGGCGGAACGGGCGGTTGCTGCCGGTCCGCTTGGTGCTAAGCGGCTTCGACCCGGTTGCGTCCGCCTTGCTTGGCTCTATAGAGCGCCTTGTCAGCCGCCTGGATGACTTCCTGCCAGGTCGCGCCATGATCGGGATAGGCAGCCGCCCCTAACGAGATCGTCACTTTCTCCATGCTGCGTCCCGGAATGAATGCCGTGAACTTTTCCGTCAGCTTGCGTAATTCGTCGGCGCGCTCACGGGTGATCGCCAACGACGCGCCGGGCAAGGCGATGACGAATTCCTCACCGCCGTAGCGACAAGCGATATCGCCCTCGCGGACATGGGTTTGCAACAGACTGCCCAACGCGCGAAGCACGGCATCACCGGCATCGTGGCCGTGGGTGTCGTTGAGGCGTTTGAAGTGATCGACATCGAACATGATTATGCCGATCGGCAGGTTGGCGCGGATGGCGCGGCGTTCTTCGCGCCCCAGGGTTTCTTCCAAATAGCGCCGGTTAAACAGGCCGGTGAGTGCGTCGCGAATCGATTGCGAACGCAGCGTCTCGCGCAGCTTGAGATTGCCCAGCGTGAGTGCGACTTGCTCGGCAAAAAGCTCGACCAGACTAGTGCGCATCGACAGGCGATGCGCGCCTTTGCTGCCGGTATCGCGCAGATGCAATGTGCCAAAGGTCTCGCCCTGCGCCGTAAGCGGTATACACAGATACTCGCCCTGTACTTTTCCCTTCACGTGGGGACATTGCAACGTACTCTGCTGGGTATTCACCAGATTCAGTTTGGTGCGGCGCAACGCCCAACAATCTTCCGGCTGAAAAACTTCTTCCGCCGCTGAAATATCGCCCCACACCGTCGTCGCCTCGGCCAAGTTGCGCGCGGCGTTGAGCATGAATGCGGCGCCGGACGATGCGCCGAACAGGCGCTGCGCAAAATCGCGGATGATGCGATAGGCTTCGTCAAGGCTGGTACAGGATTGAATCAGATCGGCCATTTCGCGTAGTTTCGACAGATCGTCGGTGCGTTGTTGCAATTCGCTCACGGAGTGATTCAAACGTTCATTCAGGCGCCGCGCCTCCGACTCCGCTTCTTTTCGCGCCGTCGCGTCCGTCGCCGCGCCCGCCATGTGCAAGGCGACGCCGCGATCGTCCCACACCGCTTGTCCGCGCAGATTAAACCAGCGGTATTCGCCCTCCTTCGGGCGCAGACGTACTTCCAAAGCCATTGGGATCTCGCGCTCGAGGTGCGCCTGCAGCGCCACTTTATAGCGCGTAATGTCGGCGGGATGGATGAGCTTCGTCACGGTCTCGACATTGTTTTGCATTTCGTCGGCGCTGTAACCGAGCATTTCCTTCCAATGCTTGGAAAAAGAAATGCGATCGGTCAGCAGATCGTGAAACCACATGCCATCGCTCGCCGCGTCTAGCGCCAAGGCGTAGCGCTGTTCGCTTTCACGCAATGCTTTCTCGGCGCGGACACGGTCGCTGATGTCAACGATCGTGCCCACAATATGGTACTCGTCAGCGGCTGTGATCGCGCCGCGACATAGGTTGACACGTACCCAGCGGTAACCGCCATCGTCCCGCGTGAGCCGCGCGCTGCACTCGTGGTGCTCGGCGCCACCGGCATCGATCGCGTCAAGCACGGCGCGACATTTCTCGCGATCATCGGGATGAAAATACGCAAGAAAACCACGGCCCAGGGTTTGCGCAATGGGATGACCGGATAACGTGGTCCACGC
>JANNMV010000203.1:0-3389 GCA_031398205.1 Pseudomonadota bacterium
GGACGACGGCCATGCCCTGGCGGAATTGCATCATCAACTGGATTTGATCGGAGGCTATAGCGCCCGCAGCCGCGCCGCAGCGTTGCTGCATGGCCTTGGCTTTGCGGTGAGCGAACATGACAAGCCGGTCGCGGCGTTTTCCGGCGGCTGGCGCATGCGTTTGAATCTGGCGCAGGCGTTGATGTGCCGCTCCGATCTGCTGTTGCTTGACGAGCCGACCAATCACCTGGATTTGGAAACCGTGCTGTGGCTTGAGCAATGGCTCAGCCGCTACCAAGGCACGCTGATTTTGATTTCCCACGACCGCGATTTCCTCGACGCCAGCGTGAGCCACATCTGCCACTTCGATCGGCAAACACTCAAACTATACCCGGGAAATTACAGCGCCTTCGAGCGCCAGCGCGCGGCAAATTTGGCGCAACAACAGGCGTCGTTTGAAAAGCAGCAGCGCGAGATCGCCCATCTACATGCCTTCATCGATCGCTTCCGCGCCAAGGCGACCAAGGCGCGCCAGGCGCAAAGCCGTATGAAAGCGCTGGATCGCATGGAAGAAATCGCGCCGGCCCACGTCGATTCACCGTTCACTTTTCGCCTGCGCGAGTTTGCCCAGGCGCCGGATCCGTTGTTGACGCTGGATCATGTCGCGGCCGGCTATGGCGACAAACCAGTGCTAGCCAAGGTAAATCTGGTGATTCGCGCCGGTGAACGCATCGGGCTGCTCGGCAAGAACGGCGCGGGCAAATCGACGCTGATCAAGTTACTTGCCGGGGAGCTCAAGGCCAAGTCCGGTGAGCGCCACGAGGGTAAGGGGCTCGCCGTCGGCTATTTTGCGCAACATCAGTTGGAACATCTGCGTCTGGACGAATCGCCGCTGCAACACCTGATTCGCCTAGATGGCAAAACACGCGAGCAGGAATTGCGCAACTTCCTCGGCGGTTTCAATTTTCACGGCGAACAGGCGCTCAGCGCCGTCGCACCATTTTCCGGTGGCGAAAAAGCGCGTCTGGCCTTGGCGCTGCTGATATGGCAGCGACCCAATTTACTGTTGCTCGACGAGCCGACCAACCATCTCGATCTGGAAATGCGCCACGCCCTGAACCTGGCGCTGCAAGAATACGAAGGCGCCATCGTCGTAGTTTCCCACGACCGGCATTTGCTCAAAACCACGACGGAAACGTTGCTGCTGGTCGCCAACGGCGCCGTGACGGAGTTTGGCGGTGACCTCGACGACTATCGCAACTGGCTTAATCAAGCCGAATCCGCCCCTAATGCCGAAGCCACGCTCTCGCTCAGTGTCAGCGCCACCGACCGCCGCGATCAGAAGCGCCAGGAGGCGGAAGCGCGCAATGCCCTCTCCGCAAAACGCCGGCCGCTGGAAAATGCCGTGCGCGCCATCGAGAAGGAAATGGCGCGACACCAGACCGAAAAAGCCCGCTTGGATGGACTGCTCGCGACCGATGCGCTGTATAGCGAAGGCCGCAAAGAAGATCTCAAGCGCGCGCTGCGACAACAAGCCGAAATCAACGCCAGACTAAGCGAATTGGAAGAAAACTGGCTGTTACGGCATACGGAACTGGAACTGCTTTAGCCTTGACCGAACGACCGTGCCACGCGCCGTCGATTGCTTTATAATCGCGGCAGTATAAAAAATAGCAATTTAGAGATAATTAACCCGGCTGGTATCGGGAAAAATAAATGGATCATTCTATACGCCTTCCCAGTGACCCAATCCTATGGGGCAAGGCTCAAGCGCTGAACGAAAAGACCGTCGCCCGGGTAGGATTCTTGGTCTTCTTAATGGTTGTGGTCGGTTCGATCGTCATTCGGCTCAGCCTTGAGGTAAATGCACGCCACGAGGTCGATTCGGCGCGCCTCGTCGTGGCCACCGAGCGCGCGTTGGTCAAAGGGGATATTTTGGTTCCCGTTACGCTGAGCATCAAGTTTGAGAACGGCAAAGCGACCCTGCGCGGAACGCTCCCGGACGAGAAATCCCACGACACCGTGGTCAATCGCGCTAGGGAAATCTACGGGATAAACAACGTAGACGACAACCTTGGCGTCGAGCCGGGGATCGTTCTTACACCGTGGTTCGATTCGGTGCTGAAGTGGTTTCCGCCCAGAATCGAACAAATCCAGTCGGGCGAGATCAGCGTGAACGGAATGAACGTGATGCTATTCGGCCAGGTGCCGGACATTTCCGCACAGATCGCCGTCGGCCGCGCCCTCACCAAACTAGTCGGGCCCGAGGGCCGGGTGCTCAACGACCTACAGGTCGTTTCAGTTGATTCCGTGCCGCCAGCGGCAAAGGAGCGAAAACAATGATCGCGATCGCGGTACAAACCACTATCAGTTTGATGCTGAGTTTCGCTGTCGGCTTCATCACGGCATGGATCATGCGCGGCGGACGCGAGCAACGGGGCTTCGAAGAATTCTTCGCGAGTTGGCGCAGTCGATATGACCAACTTGAGCGGGATCGCGATGATCGTCTCAACCAAGTCAGTCGCCTTCAGAAAGATTTGGACGCCGCAAATGAGCGCTTGGCGACGCAGCGCAATAGGCCCGAACTCGAAACCGCGGCGACGGAAACTTCGAGGGATCGGTAGCGCCTTAAACCGTCACATCACTTTGCGGGCGGCACGTAGCCGGAGACCTGCTCGGCGCCGTCACCGAAAAAGTGCTGTTCCATCTGCTGCTCCAGATACTTGCGCGCTTTAATGTCGGCTAGGTTGAGTCGATTCTCATTGATCAGCATTTTTTGATAATCCACCCACCCTTTCCACGCCTCCTTGGACACGCCTTCGAAAATTCGTTTTCCGAGCGCGCCGGGATACGGCGGAAAATCGAGGCCTTCAGCCTCCCGTTTCAGTTTCACACATTGGATCATTCGAGTCATATTGAGTCCTATTATCTCTTGCCAATTAAACGCTTCACCAGCACCTTGGAACGGCGCTCGTAGCTGTAGCTTTTCTGTTTCTGATCCGGCAATAGTTCGACCGTGGTCTCCTCAAAGCCACGCTCGATGAACCAGTGAAAGCTGCGCGCGGAGAGTACGAACAAGTTGCGAATGCCGGATTTTTTCGCGCGGGTTTCAATATGTGTGAGCAGCGTATCGCCGCGGCCGAGGTTGCGGTACGCGGGATTCACGGCCATGCACGCCAGTTCGGCCGCCTTGTCGCCCTGAAACGGGAAAAACGCGACACAGCCGACGATGGCGCCGTCGTAGTCGAGCACGGAAAAATTATTGATTTCCATTTCAATTTGTTCGCGCGAGCGCTTCACCAAAATGCCTTCCGCTTCCAACGGTTCGATCAAGCGAATGATGCCGCCGACATCTTGGATAGTTGCCGTGCGCAATTTTTCCAGTGGGTCGCGGGTGACCATGGTGCCGA
>JANNMV010000238.1:0-2643 GCA_031398205.1 Pseudomonadota bacterium
ATGTTGATGACAGTGAGCGCCGATTTAAGTGCGTGGTAGCGACCCACCCAGCCGTCATCGTATTCCGTGGTGAGGCCGAAAGGAGCGTTCACGCCAACACCGAAACTCAACGTGTCGTTCAGACTGTGGGTGTAGTACATATTAGGCAGTAGCGCGATACCACCGGCGTCGCCGCCATTGCCGCCGGATAGGGGCAGGCCGCTAGGAGGTGGCAATAAAGTTCTTGACCCTTGATTCTCAAATTTGGCAGTAGGCTTAACAATATGTCCGGCGAGCGTGAAATTCGCCCCAGACAGATAGCTCATGCCCGCCGGATTCCACCAAACGGTGCTCGCATCTTCCGCTGCCGCGGTTGATGCGAACGACGTGCCGAGACCTGAAACACTTTGCTCGAATAATTGAAAACCAGCGGCGTCGGCGCTAGAAATCCAGCCTGCGCTTGCGAGGCAAGCCGTCACCGAAATGGCAGCGCGATATTTAGGGTTCATCTTTGTGATCCTTTCTGCTGAGTTAAAAAATTTTACTGGGGCTCGATACTTCGGGGTCGACCCTGCTCGTCTAACGCGACAAATGTGAGCTGGGCCTGTGTTACTTTAATCGATTGGCGCGCGCCTTGGCGTAAGCGTTCCGCGTAAACCTCGACATCGACGGTGAGCGAGGTCTTGCCGATCCGCACCAGGTCGGCGTAAAAACTGACCACGTCGCCGACGAATAACGGCTCGCGAAACTCGAATGAGTTGACCGCGCGCGTGGCGACTTTTCCTTGCGCGTGTCGAATCGCCGGTATGCTCGCGGCGATATCCACTTGCGCCATAATCCAGCCGCCGAACACGCTGCCCAGTGCGTTCACATCACCCGGCATGGCGACTACACGCAATGTCGGTTGGCGGTCGGGTAGCGCCGATTCGGTCATGGATTATTTCTTTTCGTACAGCGAAACCACTTCGCTGGAAAAATGTTCCAAAACTTTCGCACGCTTAACTTTAAGCGTCGGTGTGAGAAAACCATTTTCCACGGTCCACGGCGCCACCGTTGCGGTGATGCGGCGAATCTGCGCGTAACCCGGAAAACCGCTCAAGCGCGCGCCGATGCGGTCTAGCAAAACTTTTTGTACGGTTTCCATGTTGGGCGTGTCGATTTGGAAGTTTGCTTGTGTGGCCAGCTTGGCCCACTGTTCTGGATTCAATGAAACCAGCGCCGTTAAGTACGGTTTACCCTCGCCCAACACCAGCACCTGCTCGAACAACGGGTCGTTAATGATCGCCAGTTCCATATCGACCGGGGAGACTTTCTCACCATTACCCATGATGATGATGTCTTTCACGCGGCCGGTTATGTATACATGTCCGCTTGGATCGATGCGCGCTTGATCGCCGGTGTTGAGCCAGCCGTCGGATGACAGGACGGCGGCGGTCGCGGTCGGATTGTTCCAGTAGCCGAGCATGACTTGGGGGCCGCGCGCGAACAAGACGTTGTTCTCGCCGACCTTCAATTCCGTCCCGGGCGCAGCTTGGCCGACGCTGGCCGGTTCGTTCGCATCGGCGCGGTTTACCGTCAGCAGTGGGCTGGTCTCGGTCAAGCCGTAGCCTTGCAAAATAGGTAATCCCAGGCCGATAAACACTTTCGATATTTCCGGCGATAAAGCGGCGCCGCCGGCAATGGCGGTGCGCAATCTGCCGCCCAGACGCGCCATGATTTTTCCGGCGACCAGTTTTTCTAGGATCGGCCAAAGCAACATTGATGGCTTCCACGGACCACGCTGTTGCTGATATTCAAAACGGCTCCAGCCCACTGAAGTCGCGAGATTAAACAGCTTGCGCTTGATCGGCGAGCCCAGTGCCAATTGCTCGTTGATGCGCGTATACACGCGCTCATAGATGCGCGGTACCGACACGAGTATGGTCGGCTGCTCGCTGAGCAGATCTTCCGCTAATAGTGCAACCGAACGCGCATAGACCACGGTGGCGCCCGACATCATCGGCAGATAGTAGCCCGACATCCGTTCCAGCATGTGGGAGAGCGGCAGAAAAGATAAAAATTTATCGCTCGGATAAACGGCAAAGGTTTGCAGCGCACTCCACGCGTTACTCAGAATGTTGCCGTGGGATAACATAACGCCTTTCGGGCGCCCCGTCGTGCCCGAGGTGTAGACGATGGTCGCCAGCGCAGCGGATGCCACCGGCACGACGCTTAATTCCGTCGCTTCATTGGACAACCATTCATCGATATGCCGTAATTTAGGTTCGTTGGCGTCGGCGATGCGCTTGAGGCTGATGAAGCGCGATACGTTAGGCATTTGTGCGACAACTGGCGCCAGCAGTTGCCAATGGACGTCGCCTTCCAGCATGAGTAGCTTGGCGCCGGAATCGTCCAGGCAATAGGCGCTGTTTTCCGGCCGATCCTCGGCGTAAAGCGGGACGACGACGAGGCCCAGTCCCATTGCCGCTTGGTCAAAAATCGGCCAATGGCTGCAGTTGCGCAAAATCAGTCCGACACGGTCGCCAGCCTGTAGACCTTCACGTTTAAATGCCGCACAAATGTTAGGCTTTCACGTATAACGGAAAAAACGCGACGCAACCCCATGAGCAATCACTCGGATTTCATTTCCATCGAAAGCGCGGGCAGCTTGGGCGGTCTGCTGCG
>JANNMV010000261.1:0-7987 GCA_031398205.1 Pseudomonadota bacterium
CGCCCTCGCGTTGTCGCGCCACGCCACCAGCAAAATCGCTTCGCTGAATGATTTAGAACGCGTTGCGAGCCTCGGTTTTCGCGGCGAAGCGCTGGCGAGTATTGCATCCATCGCGAAAGTATCATTGACCAGTCGCGCACAAACCGCCGAGCACGGCTGGCGTGTCGAGACAAGCACGAGCGATCCCACTCCGGCGGCCCGTGGCGGCGGCACGACGGTCGAGGTGGAGGATTTATACTTCAACACGCCGGCGCGGCGCAAATTTCTTAAGACCGAGTTGACGGAATTCGGCCACTGTGAAGAAGTGTTTAAGCGCCTGGCATTGAGCCGGCCCGACGTTGGATTTTCCTTGAGCCACAATGGCCGTCAGATCAATCATCTTGCGCCGGTGTTGGACGATCCTGACGCCCGAGTGCGCGCGCTGCTCGGCAAGGAATTTTATGCGCAGTCGGTCGCCGTGCGCGTTGAGTCCGGTGAAACGTCGTTGACCGGGCTCGCAGCGATGCCGACCTTCAATCGCAGCGGGCGCGATGCGCAATATTTTTTCGTCAACGGTCGTTTCGTGCGCGACAAGTTACTAAGCCACGCGGTGCGCCAGGCCTACCATGACGTGTTGCACCATGATCGCCATCCTGCGTACGTTCTGTTTCTGACCCTCGATCCGGCGTTGGTTGATGTCAATGTTCATCCCGCGAAAACGGAAGTGCGTTTTCGCGACGGCCAAGCCATTCATCGTTTTGTGTTTCATGCCTTGGAACGCGCGTTGGCGCAACCGCGCGACAACGCGGTTGCCGCGCCGACGAATGACGCTCAGCCCAGCCGCAACGCCTGGCCGCAAAACCCGACGCAATATCGCTACCAAGGCGAGCTGCAAGTTGCGCAGCCGGTGGCCTTTTATGAAACCTTGTTCGGCGGGTTGCGTGAATCCGAGACTATCCAAGCGCCCGCGACGTTTGCCACCGAGCCGACGCCCGAGTTGGGTTTTGCCTTGGCGCAGTTGAGCGGCATCTATATTTTGGCGCAAAACAAAAATGGCCTGGTGGTCGTGGATATGCATGCTGCCCACGAGCGCGTAATGTACGAAAGATTAAAGTCTGCCGCGAATCGCGCCGAGCTTGCCGCACAGCCATTGTTGATTCCGGTGACTTTCAGCGCCGATACGCTCGACGTGGCGACGGCAAGCGAACAGGCAGAAAAACTACAGGAATTCGGTTTGGATGTCGGCGTATTGTCGCCAACCGCACTGGCCGTGCGTTCGGTACCGGCGCTATTGAAAGACGCGGACGCGGCAGAGTTGACGAAGAGCGTGCTCGCGGAACTGCGCGAGTTCGGCGCCTCGCGCGCACTCACGGAGCGGCGCAACGAGCTGTTGTCGACCATGGCGTGCCATGGCGCCGTGCGCGCCAACCGGATCCTCACCGTTCCCGAGATGAATGCATTGTTGCGCGATATGGAACGTATCGATCGCGCCGATCAATGTAATCACGGTCGGCCGACGTGGTTTCAAATCACCATCGAGGAACTCGATCGTATGTTCATGCGCGGCCGATGATGGAGCAGGGTGTCACCAAACGCGCGAAATATTTATATGAGGCGCCAGTTGAGTGGCAAAACTATTCGCTGCTTTGCGGCGTCGATGAAGCGGGCCGCGGGCCGCTTGCTGGGCCGGTCTACGCCGCCGCGGTAATTTTGGATGGCGATCGGATGATCGTCGGTTTGGCCGATTCCAAGCAGTTACGCGAATCGCAGCGTGTTGCGTTGGCAACGCAAATCAAAGCGCATTCGAAGGCGTGGGCAATCGCCTTCGCCAGCCCATTGGAAATCGACCAGCATAATATTCTGCGCGCGTCGCTTTTAGCGATGCGGCGTGCCGTGCTAGCGCTCGGCGTTACGCCGCAACTCGTCGCGGTCGATGGCGCCCATTGCCCAGTGTTGGATATTCCCACCGCGGCGATTGTGAAAGGCGATAGCAAAGTAGCGGCGATTTCCGCCGCATCGATTTTGGCGAAGACAGCGCGTGATGCGGCGTTGATTGCCTTGCATGAAAAATTTCCCGAGTATGGCTTTGCAGACCATAAGGGTTATCCGACGCCGCAACATCGGCTGGCGCTGCAACGCCATGGGCCGTGTAGCGAACATCGCCGTTCATTCGCGCCAATTCGAGCACTGCTGGTAGAATCCGTTCAACGCCAAATCTCGGAGATTGAACAATGAAATCGTTATTGATGGCCCATATATTGGGCGTCACCGTTTGGGTCGGCGGCATGTTCTTCGCCTATATGGCGCTGCGCCCGGCGTCGGTGGAACTATTGGAAACGCCGGAGCGGCTGATTTTGTGGAATGGCGTCCTTAGGCGATTCCTATCGTGGGTGTGGGTTGCCGTATTGCTTATCTTGGTCAGTGGCCTGGGCATGATCATGCTGCTCGGCGGGTTTGCCAAGGTGCTGTGGCCGATTCACCTGATGTTTGCCTTGGGCGTGATCATGATGCTGATCTTTGGGCACGTTTATTTTGCCGGTTACTCGCGTCTGAAACGTTATGTCGCAGGACGCGAATGGCCTGCCGCAGGCAAGGCGTTGATTCAAATTCGCATGTTTATTGGGATGAATCTTATTATCGGACTCGTTACCATTGTCATTGCGACGTTGGGTTCGATGCATCATTGAGACTCGTAAATTCGACGGTCATCGGCGCTGCTGTTTCGCGAGCATCCGCGTTGCGTGTCGAGCTAAAATGCGCTTGTGCTAACCGTACGTAAAGGACATGTCGCGCATGCCGGTTTTCACTCCTAACTTAACGACGCTGCCGCCGCCGCAACGCAAGCTATGGCCGGAGCTTGCGTCGACGCCGGAAGGCTTCACGATTTACGGCGGGACGGCTCTTGCTCTGCGTCTAGCGCACCGGACTTCAGTCGATTTCGACTTTTTCTCGAACGCGCCATTCGATCCCGATGATCTGGCGCGCAAGCTGCCGTATCTCAAAAATGCTGAACGCGTCCGGATGGCCCCGAACACGCTAACCTGTCGCGTAGATCGCGGTGGGCCGGTGCTGTTGTCGTTTTTCGGGGAGCTTGGCCTGGGGCAAGTGGCGGCACACGACGCGGTGCACGGGATGCCGCTGCATGTGGCTTCGCTCCTCGATATTGCGGGTACTAAGGCGGCGGTCGTGCAAAAGCGCGCCGAGGTTAAAGACTATCTCGACATGGACGCGTTGTTACGGCACGGGATCGATCTCCCAACCGCACTTGCCGCAGGAACAGTTATATATGGGCGCAACTTCAATCCAATGATTACGCTCAAGGCACTCAGCTATTTCGATGATATGCCCGCGCTACCCGCCGAAGTACAGGCACGGCTCACGGCCGCGGTGGCAGCCGTCGATGTCACCAAGCTACCCGCGCTGACGCCTTACGCCACGCGTCCCGATCATGGGTTCACGCTGTGAAACCATTGCCGACAACCCCGGCGCTGCTGGCCGTGGCGCGACGCGTGGTGTGGTTTAAGGAGCCGGCCGAGACGTTGGCCGATGCGACTCATTTCCTCGCGCACGTCATGACTTACGGTACGATCGAAGACTTGCGCGCGCTGCAAGGAGTCGTTGGGCAGAATGATTATCGCGAAGCCCTGGAACAGGCGCCGCCCGGCGTTTTCGATCCGCGTTCCTGGGCGTACTGGAATCTTAAATGCGCGATCACGCCGATTCCTCCGCTGCCGGTGCGCCGCCTCACATAGTGTCATTCCCGCGAAGGCGGGAATCCATATTGCATTTGTATTAGCGACGGCTAAATGGATTCCCGCCTTCGCGGGAATGACATGCGGACTAGCGCATCCGTTCCAGTGCAATCGCCGTTGCCTCGCCACCGCCGATACACAGCGACGCCACGCCGCGTTTCAAATCATATTTTTCCAAGGCAGCCAGTAAGGTCACCATAATCCGCGCACCGGATGCGCCGATGGGATGACCTAACGCACATGCGCCGCCATGAACGTTGACTTTGTCGTGCGGCAAATCCAGGTCGCGCATCGCCGCCATGGTGACGACGGCGAAGGCTTCGTTGATTTCGAAGAGATCGACCTCGTTCGCCGACCAGTTAGTCTTGTCGAACAATTTTTTCATTGCGCTGACAGGTGCGGTGGTGAACCAGTTGGGTTCCTGCGCGTGCGTGGTGTGAGCGACGATGCGCGCCAGTGGTTTGAGGCCGCGTTTTTCCGCATCGGAAAGTCGCATCAACACCAGCGCTGCTGCGCCGTCGGAAATGGAGCTGGAGTTCGCCGCCGTGACGGTGCCATCTTTGCGAAACGCAGGTTTGAGTGTGGGTATTTTATCGGCCTTGGCGCTGAGCGGTTGTTCGTCTTGCGTGATCGCCATGTCTTGCTTACCGACTCTCGCCGTCAGACTCGCAATCTCTTTCGCGAAGCTGCCATCGTGTGTGGCTTTAAGGGCGCGGGTCAACGATGCGATGGCGAATTCGTCCTGCGCGGCGCGCGTGAACTCGTATTTTCCGGCGCAATCTTCGGCGAAGGTGCCCATCAAGCGTCCTTTGTCGTAGGCGTCTTCGAGGCAGTCGAGGAACATGTGATCGATGGCTTGGGCGTGACCCAGGCGCATGCCTGCGCGTGCTTTCGGCAACAAATACGGCGCATTCGTCATGCTTTCCATACCGCCGGCGACCATGATGTCGTTGCTGCCGGCGATGATGAGATCGTGGGCGAGCATTGCCGCTTTCATTCCGGAACCGCACATTTTGCTGATGGTCGTGCAGCCAGTCGATAGCGGAAGACCCGCGCCAATACTGGCTTGGCGGGCAGGTGCTTGGCCGACGCCGGCCATTAAACAGTTGCCCATGATGACTTCTTGCACGTCGTTGGCGTTCAGGCCGGCGCGCGCGACGGCGGCGCGAATGGCAGCGGCGCCCAATTCCGGCGCCGTGACATTTTGGAATACGCCTTGAAAACCGCCCATGGCGGTTCGCGCGGCGCCGACGATTACGATGGAATCTTGCATTTGAGCTCCTGGCTAATGGGTGTCTTTTAGAATCCGATCGAGAATAGTAAATCGATGGGGGTAGTCGTTCAGTTCATTTTTCGCAAAATTTTCTTGGGAACTTTCCATCCATTCTTTGCGATCGAATGCGGGGAAGTGCGCATCTCCGTCGACCTCCGCGTCGACTTCCGTGAGATAGATACGGTCGACGCGATCCAAGACTTGGCGATACAACTGCGCGCCGCCAATGAAGAAAATTTCCGGATCGTCGCCGCAGGCCTGGATCGCCGCTTCGACGGACGCAACGACGACGGCGCCTTCAAATTTATACTGCGGATCGCGCGAAGCAATGACGGTTTTTCGGCCTGGCAGAAGGCGTCCGATTGATTCAAAAGTTTTGCGTCCCATGACGATGTGATGACTCATGGTCAACGCGCGGAAGCGTTTTAAGTCGATGGAGAGACGCCATGGCAGTTGGTTGTTTTTACCGATGACGCCGTTACGCGCCATGGCGACGATTAACGAGAGTCTTTGTTCGTTCAATTTGATGTTCTTTGCTATTCCGGGGTAGGTTAGTGTGAATCGTTTGGAGCTATTTTCCTCTTTTCAAGGAATCCTGTCGACGCGAACACGCCTGACATAATGCTGTCGGGAGCCTGCGCGAAGAGGGTATTGCCTCGGCGCGCGATGTGCGGCCTCTCGGGCTATTAGGCCGATGCATGCCAGGAAGCGCACTGGTGCTAACTCTTAGAGTTGGCCTTTGCGAATTGGCCGTTTCGAGCAATAGGTGTATCAAGTATTTTGTTTTCCCGCGTCTTGCCATCGAGCAAACAGGCGATATTCATATCGCCCATCATATTCACCACGGTGCGACAACGATCGAGGAACCAATCCACGGTCAGCAATATCGCGATGTATTCGATTGGCAAGCCGACTGCTTTGAACACCATGGTCATGGTCACCAATCCCGCTTCCGGGATGCCGGCGGCGCCGACGGACGCGAACACGCTGGTGATGACGACCAAAAATTGTTGCGTGTAGGTGAGCTCCAAGCCCAACATCTGCGCGATAAATAGCGCGGCCATGGCTTCGTAGAGCGCCGTGCCGTCGTTGTTGAAATTCGACGCCACCAGCGCACCGAGGCTGGCGGATTGTTCGCGCAGGCCGACGCGATCCTTTAAACAGGCATAGGTGACGGGTGATGTGGCCGTCGAGCTCGCCGTGGAAAATGCCATCACCATGGCATCGCGCGCGCCGCGCAACAAGTCCATCGGCTTTACCCAAGAACCGAAGCGCACGCGCAAAAGATAATACGTCGCTTGCAACAACAGCGCGACGATCACGGCGACCACAAAAAGTCCCAACGCTTTAAAATCCGATAGGCCTTTGCTGCCGACTATGCTCGCGACGATGCCGAATACCGCAATGGGAATCACTTCGATGACCCAGCGCAGCACCGTAATAATGGCGCCGAAGGCGATGTCGGTAAGATCCATGACGTTGCGGATCGGCGTTTCGCGAAAGCGCCGCAATGCGATGCCGAACGCGACGGCGATGAAGATTACGCCGATTACCTTGCCGTCATCGCCGAGCGGACCGAGCAGACTCTTTGGCACATTGTCGAGTAACTGCTGAATGGGATCGGGCCCCGCCTTGGTTGCTGTTTGGGTTTCCGGTGGGGTGATCTTGGCGACGCTGCCGGGTTCGATTACGTTTGCGACGAATAGCCCAATAAAGATCGCCACCAGCGTATTGAGCAACAATAAACGGGCGATACGCAGACCAATATTGCCTTTCAATTCCACTTGCAATATTGCCCGAATAACCGCAATCAGAATCAGCGGCGGCGCCAGGGCGCCGAGTAAGCGCAACACCAGCTTGGCGGGAATGGCGAGCCACCCGACGCTGGCGCCGAAGGTGAGTCCAACGATCACGCCAATGGCCAGCGCGCCGAGGATGCGCAAATAAAGCGGCCAACTGCGCCAGCGGCCCCACAGTCCGGTTGTCGCCGCGGGTTGTTGGAATAGGAATTCGTGGTTCACGTAAATTGCGTTAGCCAGAACGTAATGGCCATATCGTATCATCCGCACGTGCAGGCGTGTTCGCGCCCGGTATTTTGCCCGGCGCTATTTTTTGGCGCGTTTGAATGGGTCGCTTTGCTGCCTTGCACAAAAATCGACAAGACGCTATATTTCGACGCTTATTCCGCGAGTCGCGGCGTTATTTCAGTCGATAAATCCAAAGGAGTTTTGTTTCATGAAGAAGCCCATGCGCGTTGCGGTCACGGGAGCCGCCGGCCAAATTGGTTATAGCCTTTTGTTTAGAATCGCCAGCGGCGAGATGCTCGGTAAAGATCAGCCGGTGTTTTTGCAATTGCTGGAAATTCCGGACGAAAAGGCACAAAAAGCGCTGAAGGGCGTGATGATGGAAGTCGACGATTGCGCGTTTCCGCTGCTGGCCGGCATGAGCGCCCACGGCGACGCGATGACGGGATTCAAAGATGCAGATATTGCGCTGCTAGTCGGCGCGCGTCCGCGCGGGCCGGGCATGGAACGTAAAGATTTGCTCGAAGCCAACGGTGCGATCTTCACCGTGCAGGGTAGGGCGCTCGACGCCGTCGCTGCGCGTCATGTCAAAGTGTTGGTGGTCGGCAACCCTGCCAACACCAATTCACTGATCGCGCAACAATCCGCGCCTTCTTTGCCGGCCAAAAATTTCACTGCCATGATGCGCCTCGATCACAATCGCGCGTTATCGCAAATCGCTGCAAAAATCGGTAAGCCGGTTGCCAACATCAAGAAAGTGACGATTTGGGGCAATCATTCGGCGACGCAGTATCCGGATCTTTTCAATGCCGAAGTGGACGGCCAAAAAGTCTGGCCGATGATTAACGATCAAGCTTGGTTGGAAGGCACGTTCATCCCGACCGTGCAAAAGCGTGGTGCGGCGATTATCGACGCGCGCGGTTTGTCATCGGCGGCATCGGCGGCGAACGCGGCGATCG
>JANNMV010000263.1:0-7685 GCA_031398205.1 Pseudomonadota bacterium
GCCGAACTCCGCGGCCTTGGTCATGAACAAGCTATTCGGCGCGGAACCGATGCCGATGGTAAAGAGGCGGCTGTCGCCCAATTTCTTGCGGATGATGCCAAACACTGCTTCTTCGTTCCCGACACTGCCATCGGTCATAAAAACCACTTGGCGAATTACTTTCGGGTTATCGCTGCCGATCAACGCCGCATCTAACGCCCCTGCGATTTCCGTGCCGCCGCTGGCGCGTAAGCTTCTCGCATAGTCCAGAGCGTCCCGCAGCGTTCTGCTGTTGACCGGTACCGAGTCGGGATAGAGTTTGCTGGTGTAGGAATTGAATTGGATGACGTTGAATCGATCCTGCGGCGTCAAACGTCCAAGCGCGAGGACCAAGGATTCGCGCGCCTGTTCCATCGACATGCCTTCCATGGAACCGGAGGTATCGATGACGAAGATTACTTCGCGCGGCATGGGCATAGTTTTGGGCTCGGATGCGGCAGATGGCGGCATCACCATCACTAACGCATACGTCTTGTCCTTCTTGGTTTCGGTGAACACTGCCGCTTGTGGCTTGTCGCCGACTTCTGGTTTCCACACCAGCTCGAAATCACGATTGGCCGGTGTTTCGCCAGCGGCGAGACTGATCCAGTAACGATGACCGTCTTGCTTCATATCCGTCTTGTGGTACGGGCTTTCCAATTGTGCCAATTGAAAACCGGCGTCGAGATCAATTTTGATGCTGACCGGATTGATCGGCCCTTTGCTTGGATGCAACACCGGGGGCGTAATTTCACTGGCATCGGGTACTTGGTCAGTATCGCGCGAAAAGCCGGTACCGACAAAATCGCTCGCCAGCGGCGAACCGGGAATGTAGCGCGGCGCGACGACCATCGGAAAGCGAACGCGAAATTGACCCTGGTCATAGCGCAGCGTTTCTTGATACTCGATGACAATCGTGATTTCTTCCAGCGGGCCGATGTTGGCGACGTTGGTGGTGAAAATGTTGGCGCGCTCTTGCTCCAGCAGTGTTGCTTTTTTGCCTTCTTGCTTCGCGGCTTCATAGACCTTTTTCGCTTGTTCTTTTTCCTTGATCTGGCCTTCGATCACACGCTCACCGATTTTCATATCGAGATGGTCGACCGCGCTTTCCTCTGGTAGCGGGAACACATACACGCCTTCCATCCAGTCATTCGTCGGGTTCTTGAAATGTTGCTCAACTTTCACCCGCGCGATCATGCCGGTAATGCGCATGTGAACATCGGTCTTTAGTGTCGGCGGGGCGAGCATTCCATCTTTCGACTTGAATACTAAGCTGCCTTGTTTTGCATCGCCGAGGCGTTCGAGTTTTTGCAATGGCAACTCGTCGGCATTGGCGTGATGCGCTAGAAACAGCACGAACAACATCGCCGTAGCGCTACAGATCAATCCGACCAGCATGCTCGCGAAAACCGTCCGCATGAAGTCGGAGACAATATTCAATCCTACGTGTTTCATGTTCATCCCCCAGTAAGCGCCGGATCCAAACTGGAATCGGCATAGAGTGAATTACAGCGCCTAAAGGTGGCGCGCCACATTGCGGGAATGACTAAGTGCGGGTGGATAGTGGCAAAATCATGGCAATTGCCGCTGCGAGGCCGCGAAATGCGCAGCCTGTTGTATAGTCCAACAACCTTATTTCCTCGACCCATTCATGAGCCGAACCATCGCCATTGTTGAAGATGAACCCCTGATCCGCGAGAACTACGCTGACGTATTACGTCGCCAGGGCTACGACGTGAATGCCTATCCCGCGCGAAAACCGGCGATGGACGCCTTTAAGCAGCGCTTGCCCAACTTGGCGTTGATTGACATCGGCCTCGGCGACGAAATGGATGGAGGATTTACCTTGTGCCGCGATCTACGCGTACTGTCGCCCACGCTGCCGATTATTTTTCTGACGGCGCGAGATAGCGATTTCGATACCGTTGCGGGCCTGCGCATGGGTGCGGACGACTATTTGACCAAGGACGTCAGCCTGCATCATTTGTTGGCGCGCATTTCTGCGCTATTTCGACGTAGCGATTTGCTTGCTTCGCCGCCCAGCCAAGATGATATTGTCGAGCGCGAACAACTGCGCATCGATCTCAAGCGCTTTACCGTGACCTGGTTCGGGAAGCCTGTAGATCTAACGCTGACGGAATTTTGGATGGTGCATGCGTTGGCCAAGTTTCCGGGGCACGTCAAGGATCGCGATCAATTGATGCGTGACGCTGAATTAACCGTGGATGACAGCACCATTACCTCGCACATCAAACGCATGCGCAAAAAGTTCATCGAAGTCGATGCCGCCTTCGATCGCATCGACACCGTGTACGGCATCGGTTATCGCTGGAAAGCCTAAGGTTGCAAACACAATCACTTGGTCATTGCGAGCGCCGCGAAGCAATCCCTCTTTTTGTTCCCTCACAATGACAACTTTCTTTAAGCGGTGAAATTCCGCATTCCTTTTGGCATTCGCGGCCAGGTTTTTCTGGTGTCGCTGGTCTTGCTCGCCATTCCTTGGGTTGGGTATAGCTATATCCTTGAGATGGAGAGTTTCCTGCGGCAAGGTCAAGAACGAACGTTGGCGGGCACGGCACAGGCAATTGCGACAGCGCTGCATGATCGGCAACAATTGTTCGAACCGATCTCCGGCAGCGATGACAACGCCAGCCGATTGCTCTATGCGCGCACCCTCGCCAAGCCCATTACCCTGGACGGACAAGTAACCGACTGGCGCGGCCAAAATGTGAAGAGTCTGATCTACCAAGGTTCGACTTACGGGCGATTTTCTTTCACTCAACAAGCGGGAAAGTTCGATCAATTTTTGTACTTGCTATTTGAAGTACAAGATGCCGATGTCACATTTCTGCGCGGCCCCGATAGCGAATTCGATCAGGTGGATCGCGTCGATCTCACACTTGGACGCAGCGAGGCTGATGCAATGCGGTTCCGGTTAATGCTCGCGCCTGCGCCGCAGGTGCAAGCGTTGCGCGTCCTGATTTCGGATGACGCGAGCGAGCGCTTTGAAGTGGACGTGCGCCTCAAAGCGGCGTGGCGAAAAAGTAAATCCGGGTATCGCATTGAAGTACAACTTCCACTGGAAATGATTGGCGGCAAGGTCGGGTTCGACGTGGTGAATGTGTCGAACGGCGCGGAGCTGCAAAGCATTGATCATCTCGGTTCCGGTAAAGAGTTGTTAAGCGTGGTTATTCCGGGCGTCGAAATCGATTCGATCTTACGCGGAACCGGCAGAGGCAACGCGCGCGTTTGGGTAGTCGATCATCTCGGCCGCGTGTTGGCCAGAACGGGCAGCCTGCAAACCACTTTGCCTAAGCCTGAAGCGCCGACTGATATTTCTTGGTACCAGCGCTGGGCGCGCCTATTGCACGAGGCGACCCTGCGAAAAATTTACCAACGCCTAATGAAATCGCCGCACAAACCATTCGTCGATGATTTGGAAAATGCAAACCAGCTCGAAGGCAAGGCCATTGAAGCCGCGTTCAATGGCGCGGCCGGAACCCAATGGCGCATGACGGCGGACCGGGGCGCGATTATTTTGTCCGCCGCACAGCCGATTTGGGTAGGCGATCGGGTTGCCGGCGCAGTGATAGCGGAGGAAACCACCAACGAAATATTAGCGCTGCGCAATCAGGGATTGGAACGATTGTTCAATGTTGCGACCGCGGTGCTATTGCTGGGTTCGCTGACGTTGTTGTTGTTCGCAACGCGGTTGTCGAAACGGATTCGTTCGCTGCGTGACCAAGCCGAGCAAGCACTCGACTCCAAAGGCCGCATCAAATCACTCGTGGCCGGATCAAAAGCCAAGGACGAAATCGGCGACTTATCGCGTAGTTTTTCGGAATTGCTGAATCGCCTGGCCGATTACAACGGCTACCTTGAGCAAATGGCGAGCCGCGTTTCTCACGAGTTCCGAACGCCGATTGCGGTGGTGCGTTCCTCGCTGGATAACTTGCGCCAACAAACCTTGCCGGATGACGCGACGCTCTACGTGAATCGCGCCCAGCAAGGCATTGAGCGCCTCAGCGTCATTTTGAATCGCATGAGCGAGGCGACGAATCTCGAGCAATCGCTACAGACCGCAGAGCGCGAACGCTTTAATCTGAATGATGTTTTGTCGGGCTGTGTAGCCGGTTATCGTGGCGTTCATCCCAACATTCGTATTGATCTGAGCTTGCCACCGCGCCCCGCTTGGACGCATGGGGCGCCGGATCTGATCGCGCAGATGTTAGATAAACTACTCGGTAACGCGGTAGACTTTCATCGCGTTGGCAGCACGATCGAAATCGTGCTTGCGGCCAGTTTGGCGAGCGCAGAGATCAGCGTATCGAACGAAGGACCGGCGCTGCCGCTAGAAATGCAAGATCAACTGTTCGATTCAATGGTATCGTTGCGGCCGCAGCAAGGCGGCGACGAAGCGCATTTGGGATTGGGACTGTATATCGTGCGTTTAATCGCGGAATTTCACCACGGGCAGGCGCGCTTGCAGAATCGCGCCGACGGCAAAGGCGTTAACGCGGTGATCACCCTGTCATTGCTAACTTCCGAAAATATCTCATGAACCTACAGCAATTTTTTGCCTCCTGCCCGCGCGGCCTCGAAAGTTTTTTGGCGGATGAACTGCGCGAGCTCGGCGCGGAAGGTGTTGAAGCAACGCTGGGTGGCGTTCATTTTCGCGGCGTATTCGATTTTTGTTATCGCGTGAATCTTGAAAGCCGGATCGCCAGCCGCGTGTTTTGGCAGGTGGCAACCGGATCTTATCGCAACGAGGATGACATCTTCCGAGTGGCGCGCGCCTTGCCGTGGAGTGACTGGTTTAAAGCCAGTCACCGCATCATGGTGGAGGTAAACGCAAGAAACTGTCCGCTGAAAAGTTTGGATTTCGTAACGCTAAGAATCAAGGATGCGATCTGCGATTGCTTTCGCGATTTGAACGGCGCGCGGCCGGACGTGGATCGGCGTTCGCCGGATATTCGTATTTCCGCATTTTTGACTGCCGACGCATTCACGATTTATCTCGATACTTCGGGCGATCCGCTGTTTAAGCGCGGCTATCGCGACGCGCGTATCGAGGCGCCGCTGAAAGAAAATTTGGCGGCGGGTATTCTGCGCATGACTGGCTGGACGCCGGACGAAGCGCTGCTCGACCCGATGTGTGGCAGTGGCACATTTCTGATCGAAGCGGCGATGATTGCGCTGAAGATTGCGCCAGGCGGCGAGCGAAAATTCGCGTTCCAAAAATTATTGAATTTTTCCGAGCGGGATTGGCAAAAGCACGTCGATCGATCGCAGTCGGCGCGGCTTGCACCGCAACCATTACAAATATTCGGCAGCGACAAGTACGGCGATGTATTGAAAATCGCACGCACCAATTTAACCAAAGCAGGTCTGGCGGACGTGGTGCAACTCAAGCAGGTTGATGCGCTGGAAATGTCGGCGCCGGCGGCAAGTGGCGTATTGGTTACCAATCCGCCCTACGGCGTGCGCCTGGGTGAAACCGATGAGTTAGCGGATGTCTACCCGCGCCTGGGCGACGTCCTGAAGCGGCAGTTTTCCGGATGGCGCGCCTATCTTTTCAGCGCGGATACGCAACTGCCAAAACTGATTCGACTGAGCGCTTCCAAGCGGACGCCGCTATTTAACGGCCCGCTGGAATGCCGATTGTACGAGTACAAAATTCAGACGGGATCGATGCGCAAGTCCACATAAGTTACAAAGAGAGGCTTGGATTAATGTGTATCTGCTGGGGCTCTGACATACCTTTCGATCAATTGTGGACACGCGGTTTGATCGAAATTGGTTAGCCATTGCGGTGACTTACGCATGCAAACTCGTTTTTCGATAACGGCCATTGGCTGACTATTGCAGTGCACAACGGAACGTAACGTCTGCAGCGTTTAGCCGCCACTCGATCCAGCGGTGCGCTTTGGCACGCGATCACGGTTGTCGACACTCATTCCGGCGTTACAAATTTGTCCACAGCTGACGCTCAGAGATCGCCCTAGCTAGAAGGCGCCGAAAAACCCGCCGTTCGACACTTTAGGGCTTTTCCTTGAAGCCCGAATACCATGTTCATTATTCCTTCACAGGAATCGCCGCATCGGGTGGCCATTCGACGGCGACGTCGGAACCGACGGCCCGTGGCGTGCCGTGGCCGAACGAAGGGGTCAACATAGTAAGCGATCCTAACGGCGTCTCGATCAGATAGGAGTGTTGCCGCCCAGTGAAGGCAGCGGATATGACTGTGCCGGCGATACGATTCCACTCCGGGTTGAGCTTTTTGCCATTGACGAATCGTATCCGCTCGGGTCGCAACGCCAGCGTTATGCGTTCACCTAGTCGCGGCGATATAGACGATGCGGCAATGACGATACGGCTTTCATTTACTTTGAGCGTAAAGGCTGCACCGTTGCAGGCTTCAACCGTTCCCTCTAAGAACGTGGCTCGACCGAGAAAATCCGCGACGAATCGGTTAATCGGGCGATCGTACAGTTCCACCGGGCTGCCGGCCTGCACCACTTCACCGTCGCGCAAGATGACGATGCGATCGGACATCGCCATTGCCTCTTCTTGATCGTGCGTAACAAAGATGAACGTCAGACCCAGGCGGGCGTGCAACGCTTTCAATTCAGTCTGCAACTCTCCGCGCAGCTTCTTATCTAGCGCGGACAACGGCTCGTCAAGCAGCACCAACGCCGGTTCGAACACGAGCGCGCGCGCCAGCGCCACACGCTGCTGCTGCCCGCCGGAGAGTTGGCGCGGCAGACGGTCGGCCAATGCGCCAAGTTGTACTAGGTCGAGCGTGCGCTTTACGCGTTGTTCGATCTCCGAGCGGGTCACGCCTCGCACCAACAAAGGGTAGCCAACATTGGCGCGCACCGTCATGTGCGGGAACAGTGCGTAGCCTTGAAACACAACGCCGAAGTTGCGTTTTTCCGGTGGCAGATCGTTGATGCGTGCGCCGTCAAGCAGGATGTCGCCAGTGTCGGGCTGCACAAAGCCGGCGATCGCCATCAAGATCGACGTTTTGCCCGACCCGGATGGACCGAGCAGGCTCAAGAACCCACCGGGCGCCACGTCGAGTGTCACGTTGTCTATCGCCGCCACGCTGCCGTAACGCTTGCTTAACGCTCGCAGCGAGAGGTTGTGTTTAGGCTTAGATGCCATCGATTGCCCCCGGCTCGGGGCGCACCGCGCGGTTGCGCCGTCGCTGGATAACACTGATGGCGGCAACGATGATCAGCGTGAGCGCGATCCATAGCGTCGCAACTGCCGCGACGGTGGGATCGACGTTCTCACGCATGCCATCCCACATTCGGCGCGGCAGCGTGTACACGGCGCGGTTGGCGACGAACAAGGTGACCACTATCTCGTCCCACGAGACGATGAATGCAAACACAGCTGCGGTGAACAGGCCAGTCTTGATGTTCGGCACAATGACGCGCAACACTGTTGTGAGCGGCGCGGCGCCCAGGCTGCGCGAGGCCTGTTCCAAACGCGGGTCGAGCATGCTCAACGCAGTCGACACGGCAATGACGACGAACGGTAACGCCAAGATGGTGTGCGCGATCACGACGCCGAGCCAAGTGTCGTAGAGCCCCAATGCCACCCAAGCGCGGTAAAGACCCAAAGCTGAGACGATCGGCGGAAGAATCAGCGGCGCCAGC
>JANNMV010000038.1:0-4762 GCA_031398205.1 Pseudomonadota bacterium
AGCGCAGCATAAAGTTTGGGAGATGACCCAATTACTCGAACAAAAAGGCATCGAAGTGAAATTCGCCATCCATCCGGTCGCGGGGCGCATGCCGGGTCATATGAACGTGTTGCTCGCTGAAGCCGGCGTGCCCTACGACAAAATTTTCGACCTGGATGAAATCAACGCGGAATTCCCCAACACCGATGTCGCGCTCATCATCGGCGCCAATGACGTCGTCAACCCCGTCGCACGCACCGATCCGGGCTCGCCGATCTATGGCATGCCAATCCTCAATGTCGATTTCGCCAAGAGCGTCATCGTCATCAAGCGCGGCAAAGGCGCGGGCTTCTCCGGCATCGAAAACGCCCTGTTCTATATGGACAACACACGAATGTATTACGGCGGCGCGCAGGAAGCGGTGAATCATTTGATCCAGCAGCTCAAGCAATTGTAAATTCGTAGGGTGCATTCATGCACCGTGTTTGTTCGGTGCATGAATGCACCCTACGACGCACGTTGAGCATCTCCGAGAGGCTTATCGCGCTTGCCTCTCGACAATGCATGCCGGAAGCGCACCAATACGGGGTAGCCCTAGGCTAGCCACTGGCCTCGGGCCATCGGCCCTACAGGCAGGCGTTAAACAAATTATTTCTCATGAAAATCCGTAGTGAAAATTACGGATTTTTCCATTCCCAGGGAACGAGCCAGCGCGCATAGTTCATACCGTAGTAAATGATTTCTACCTCCCAACCTTAAAGGATGATGACCATGTGGACCAAACCTGAATTTGCTGACCTGCGTTTCGGCTTCGAAGTAACGATGTATGTTGCCAATCGCTAAGCGATAGCAATAAGTACGAAAAAAAGGGCGCCCTTGGCGCCCTTTTTTATTGCATATCTGCCCCGCGCCGTTCTCCTCTTGGTACGGTGGGATGTCTGTTGCGGAGTCACCCAAACTTCACCAGACAAACGTGTAGGAAATTCCATCCTATCCACTTTTCACGAAGCTTCCCTCCTCGCTCAAGGCGTATCGCGACGTTAGTGTTCGCTATGTCTGGGAGTTTGGCCAATACAACCCCAGGTACGCATGAGCAATGGAATAAAAATGAAGCGATTGGTAAGCGTGGCCGACGTAATATATGAAGCAATAGTCATAAAATAAATTGACTTTTTGCTACTTTAATTCAAAATAATACAATATTTATTTATTTATTTGTTTGGTTAAAAAATGCTTATCGACTTCCGCGTGAAGAACTTCCGCTCCCTACGGGACGAGCAAGTGCTGCGCCTCGTCGCCACCAAAGATAAAACCCTTCACGAACTCAACACAATGCCATCCGGCATCAAGGCTGCGCCTTTCCTGTTGCGCAGCGCGGTGATTTATGGCGCCAACGCCAGCGGTAAGTCCAACCTCATAAAGGCGCTGCATTACATGCGCGCGGTAGTGGCTGAATCGGCATCAATCATGCAGCCCGGCGAGCTTTTCAACGTCAAGCCGTTTCGCCTTGATGCAAAATCAAGTACACAGCCAACAGAGTTCGAGGTTACATTCATCCTCGACGGCGTTCGCCACCAGTATGGTTTCGCTCTAACCGCAGATCGAGTTACTAGCGAATACTTGCTTGTTTACAAGGCCTTCAAACCACAGCAATGGTTCGACAGACGTTACGACCCTGAAACGGGGAAAGATCAATATGATTTTGGTACTGGCCTGAAGGGGCAAAAAAGTGTGTGGGAAGGTGCGACCCGCCCCAATGCACTATTTTTGTCGATGGCGGCTCAACTCAACAGTGACCAACTGCGGCCCGTGTATAACTCGTTGGTTAACAAGCTGGTTATAGTCAACGACTATTCGCCGCTGAGTCCGCAGTTTTCTTTAGACATGCTGCGTAAACCTGAAGGCAAACAGGCAATCTTCAATTTCCTAACGGCTGCCGATATTAGCCTTGCCGACATTGATATAGTGACGCGCAGGCAACCCGGGCAATCCATGCGTTTCGATCTAGCGTCGGGGAAAACGGAAGTTCGCAACGAAGAGCAAGAAGTGAGCGAACTTTTGTTCCACCACGTCACCGGGCAAGGCAACGCCGCATTCGGTCTAGATGACGAGTCTATGGGAACCCGCAATCTACTGTTCCTCGCCGGTCCGGTCTTGGACATCCTGGAAAATGGTTTTACGCTGGTGGTCGACGAACTGGATAGCAGCCTCCACCCGCTACTGGTGCGCAGGCTGGTGGAGCTGTTTCACAACCCAACGCTCAATACCAAAGGCGCGCAACTGATCTTTAGCACGCACGACACTTCGCTGCTCGATTCCGACTTATTTCGCCGAGATCAGATCTGGTTTGTCGAAAAGAATCATGATCAGGCTTCCAAGCTCTATCCGTTGTCTGATTTTAGCCCACGAAAGAAAGAGGCATGGGAACGCGGCTACCTAATGGGCCGCTACGGCGCATTGCCGTTTTTCACTGACGCGCGCGAGTGAAGTGAAGAATGGCGCGCGACAATTCACCCGAAATCAGACAGCGTGCCCAACTCGAACGCAAACAAAACCAGCGCGCCAGTTGCGACCGTATTTTGATCGTCTCGGAGGGCAGCAAGACCGAGCCGCATTACTTCAGGGAAATCCGGGTGGCTCATCGACTGCACACCGCTAATGTCCAAGTACGACCGAGCGAACTGGGCACGGAACCTACGCAGGTAGTGCAATACGCCCGCGACTTGTTTAAACACGGCGACGTTCACAAGGGAATTAGAAAGCGGAGTTTTGAGCAGGTCTTTGCAGTATTCGATCGAGACGATCACAAATCTTACTTCGATGCGCTTAAATTGGCGGCGTCGCTCGATAAGAAGCTGCGCAACGACGATAATCAACCCGTAGTGTTTCGCGCCATCGCCCCAGTACCCAGCTTCGAGTTGTGGCTGCTGCTGCATTACGAAGACATCCTGCACCCGCTGCACCGAGACGAAGTAATGTTGCGCCTGAAGAAGTACATCCCCAGTTATGAAAAAGGCATGGACAAGATTTTTTTAAACACCCGAGACAAGCTCGATATTGCCGTTAGCCGTGCACGTAAACTGGCTGAGCACAACACTGCACTTGACGGTAGGGAACCTTTTACAGATATCGTGCAACTGGTCGATTTGCTGAATTCATTGCACCGTTAACACTAATTGCGGTAAGACTCGGCCGCGTATTTCGCAGCAATGTGGCAGCAGATACCGATTCGACATGCTCGCAAAGTGGCGGTGCGTTAACTCGTTTCAAACAAGTCTTTGCCAAGGCAAACGAATAGCGTTATATTAAATAAAGTGTTCAATAACTAGTGTGAGACATTCGCTTCACACTAAGCCGCTCAACCAAAGGAGAAACTCTAGCCATGCTAATCAACCGCTTGTCCAAAGCGCTATTCACGTTTGCGTTCGTTGCAAGTTCGGCCGCAATTTTCAGTGCCGATCTCGACAAAGCTGCGCCCGATAGTGTCGGCCTTTCCGCCGCGCGGCTCGCCCGCGTCGATGCGGCATTGAAGCCCTACATCGATAACAAACAACTGGCTGGCGCCGTGGTCGCCATCGCGCGCAAAAACAAAACCGTGTACATGAAGTCGTTCGGCGCCGCCGATATTGATTCGAATAAAGCGATGACCAACAATGCGATTTTCCGTATCGCCTCCATGACCAAGCCGGTGACCAGCGTCGCGGTGATGATGTTATATGAAGAAGGAAAATTTTTACTCGACGATCCGATCGCGAAATTTATTCCGGAATTCAAAGAGCCCAAGGTGTTGAGCGCCGACGGCACGACCGTGCCGGCGAAGCGCGAAATCACCATTCGCGATTTGCTGCGTCACACCTCGGGCATCAGTTATCGTTTCTGGGGTAAGCCGGTCGCGGAAGTTTACGAAAAGGCCGGTATTTTCGATGGCCTGGCGCCGACCGAGGGCACGATCGCGGACATGACCAAACGCATTGCCGCGCAACCGCTGCACAGCCAACCGGGTGAAGCATTTGAGTATGGTTTGAACACCGACGTGCTTGGCTATTTGGTTGAAGTCATCTCCGGTATGCCGCTCGATCGCTTTTTCAAAGAGCGTATTTTTAATCCGCTGAAAATGCCGGACACACAGTTTTATGTTTCCGAAGCGCAGCGTCACCGCGTGGTATCGCTCTACACACCCGGTGAAAAGGGTGGACTGGCGAAATCGCCCGACGCGCCTACCCGTTGGGGTCAGTTGATTTTTTCACCCGGCGTTCCGTATGGTACACAGCGCACCTACTTCTCCGGTGGTGGTGGCTTGACCTCCACCGCGGGAGACTATTTGCGCTTCACGCAAATGTTTTTGAATGGTGGCCAGCTCGACGGCAAGCGTTTGTTGTCACGCAAATCCGTTGAACTCATGGCGATGAATCACATTGGCGACATTAGCGTGTGGACCTATGTGCCGCCTGGCGCGGCGGGCAATCTCGGCGACAAGTTTGGCCTCGGTTTTGGCGTGCGTTCCGATGTCGGCATGAATGAACTCGGCTCGACCGGCGAATATATGTGGGCAGGGATTTTCAACACGCGCTTTTGGATCGATCCGAAAGAGAAACTCTCCATCGTGATGATGGGCCAAATCATTCCGCGCAACCCCGACATCGAAGCAAAAGTTCACGCAGCCGTGTATCAAGCGATTCAAGATTAGCGTTTCATGTAGGCGCTCCGTCAGCCGCTAAGGCTGTTACGCCGCGAAGATCGCTAGTCGGTCTTCGCGGTTTTTCTTATGTGCGCGCGGCTGACG
>JANNMV010000308.1:0-2412 GCA_031398205.1 Pseudomonadota bacterium
AAAGCTAACGCGATCGCAATGAAGGCCGCGACCGACGCGATGAACAGGGTCATGATTTCGTATGGGAAGTGTTGTTATGGGTGGAATGTTGCAGCAAGGCGTCGGCTTGCTCAAGTTCATCGCTGCTGAGGTTTTGAGTAACGACGAGCGCGCGGCGTTTTGCCATCTGCCGAAACAAGAATCCCAACGCGCCGATCAGCAACAGGAACGGCGCGAGCCAAAGTAAGACGGTATTGGATTGAACCGGTGGCCGATATAGAACGAAATCCCCGTAGCGCGCGACCATGTAGTCTTTGATTTGCTGATTGGTTTTGCCCGCCATGATTTGTTCGCGAATCTGGGTTCGTAAATCGATGGCGAGATCGGCATTCGAATCCGCGATAGTTTGATTTTGGCAGACCAGGCAGCGCAGTTCGTGTGCCATGCTTTTCACGCGCTGCTCCAATTCCGCGCTGAGCTTTGTCTCTTCCGCCGATGCCAGCATCGACACAAAAAGACTCAACAGAACGACCAGCCACTTCATCCTTGTAGCTTCTTCACCAGCGGCACGATAATCGACTGGATCGTCTCCTGGGTCACCGGCCCGGTCTTCTTGTAACGGATCACGCCTAGCTTATCGATCACGAACGTTTCCGGCACGCCGTACACGCCAAAATCAATGCCGACGCGACCGCTCTCGTCGAAGATCGACGCAGTATAGGGATTGCCCAACTGCTGTAGCCAATTCATTGCCGGCTCGCGCTTGTCTTTGTAGTTCAAGCCGTAGATCGGCGCCACGCCGGTCTTGGAAAATTCCACCAGCACGGGATGCTCGTCGCGGCATGCCACACACCACGACGCCCAAACATTCAAAATCCACACCTGGCCAAGCAATTGTTCCGTACCGATCATTTGCGCAGGCTGGTCCAACTGAGACAGGGAAAACGCCGGCGCCGGTTTGCCGATGAGCGGCGAGGGCACTTCGCGCGGATCCAGGCTCAAGCCGCGACCTAAAAAAATCGCCAGGACAACAAAGATGCCCAACGGAATAAGAAACTTGCCCACGCCTTAGTCCCCTCGCCCCTCGGGGAGAGGGGGCAACGTCCCTGAAACCCGCGCGCCTAAATTATTTTCCGCAAGCGCGGGAGACAACGATTCCACGCTGCGTTTAGCCATCCGATAACGCCGATCGCTCAACGCCAAGAATCCACCTAGCGCCATCAACACGCAGCCGCCCCAAATCCAATTGATAAACGGCTTGTGATACACGCGCACACTCCACGATCCACGGCTGTCGGGAATCGGCTCACCGAGGGAGACATACAGATCGCGGGTAAAACCGACATCAATCGCCGCTTCCGTCATTACTTGGCCCATGGCGCGGTAACTGCGTTTTTCCGGATACATTTTCGTGACGACGGTGTCGCCACTTAACACTTCAAAGAATCCACGCGCTGCGACATAGTTCGGCCCCGGCACTTGGGTCGTGCCATTGAAGCGGAAGCGATAACTGCCGACATCCACCGTGTCGCCTATATTCATGCGCAAATCTTTTTCGGTTGCGTAACTATTCACCAAGGTCACGCCGATGATGAAAACACCAACGCCCATGTGCGCAATCGACATGCCCCAATAAGAACGAGGCAGCCTGGAGAGCCGCACCAATAATGGGCCTCGAGGCAGTAGTTTGGCGCGCCCGAGAATATTAGTGATGCCGGCGGCGAACAGCCACAGACCCAATAGCAAGGCGAAAGCGATGAGTGGCGACCAGCGTCCCATCACAACGGGAAGAACCAGCGCCGTCACCACACTCACGCCAAACGCCCATTTCAGTCGCGCGGCCAGACTCGGAATTTCCTCCGCCTTCCAACGCGCCATGGGGCCAATACCCATCAGGAAAATCGCCGGCGCCATGAGCGGGAAAAACACCGCATCGAAGTAGGGCGGGCCGACGGAAATTTTGCCGAGATTTAACGCATCGAGAAATAGCGGATAAAGCGTGCCGAGTAACACCGAGGCCGCCGCGACAACCAACAGAATATTATTAGTGAGCAGAAAGGCTTCGCGCGACACCAAATCAAACTTTCCGCCCAGACCGACCTTGGGCGCGCGCCACGCGAACAGCGCCAATGAGCCGCCGATCACAATGACCAAAAACGCCAAAATAAAGACGCCACGCGCCGGATCAGTCGCGAACGCATGAACCGAAGTGATCACGCCGGAGCGTACTAAGAATGTGCCGAGCAGGGATAACGAAAACGCGAAGATCGCCAGCAACACCGTCCAGCTTTTGAAGCTGCCGCGCTTCTCCGTCGCCGCTAGGGAATGCATCAACGCAGTCCCAACCAGCCAGGGCATGAATGAGGCGTTCTCCACCGGATCCCAAAACCACCAGCCGCCCCAGCCCAATTCGTTATAAGCCCACCAACTGCC
>JANNMV010000312.1:0-2747 GCA_031398205.1 Pseudomonadota bacterium
TGTTTTTTTTGCACGTCGTCGTGGGCGAAAATCCCAGTGCGATACTGCGAGCCGTGATCGCAAAACTGTTGATCCTTCACCGTCGGATCGATGTTGCGCCAAAAGACGTTGAGCAATTGATCGTAAGAAATCTTCGCCGGATCGTAGACGATCTGCACCGCCTCGGTATGCCCCGTTTCACCATCGGACACCTCGCGATAGGTCGGGTTTAGCTTCTTGCCGCCGGTGTAGCCCGACGTGGTCGAGACGACGCCCGGCAATTTGTCGAACGGCGGTTCCATGCACCAAAAGCAGCCGCCGGCGAAGGTTGCCTTCGCAAAATTCGCGTTTTCCGCAGCCACACCCGGTTGCGCGATCATCGCGATGAAGCATGCCGCTAAGCCGATTATCAATTTCATGATGGTCTACCTTTGATCAAATCGATTTGTCAGTGGTGGAGCCGGAAACTTACCCCATCCCACGCCACGGCGATTCGGGTGCGTGCACTATACCCGCAACCGGGGAAAATGCGAACAGACTCCAGAAAGACGCTGCGCCAGGAGGCAAGAGGGGTGCGGCTCTCCGAGGCATCAAGGCTGCAGCACAACATCCGCGTGCCTCTTGGCGTGACGGCTCCGCGAAACCAACATTCCACTCGATTACGCTGGGCCAGCCGAATCAGCTAAACTAGCCGGGAATATTATCAGGGAGCGGCAATGGAACAAGAAACTAACAATAATCAAGCCACCGCGCTGCCATTTATTTTCAGCGGCAAAGGCTCGGAATATTTCAGTATTTGGATTGTCAACATCGCCTTGACTATCGTCACGCTTGGCATTTATTCCGCCTGGGCCAAGGTGCGCAAGATGCAATACCTTTATCGCAATACCGCGCTTGCCGGATCGAGCTTTGATTATCACGGCGATCCGATCGCGATTTTGAAAGGCCGCTTGATCGCCTTTGGCGCTTTGATCGGGGTTCAGTCGGCGCTGCAGTTTGCGCCGCTGGTGGGTTTCGTGTTGATCATTTTGTTGGCGGCAGTGTTTCCCTGGATGATCAAACGCTCGTTGCAATTTAAGCTGTTCAACAGCAGTTACCGTGGCTTGCGTTTCGGCTTCGATGGCGCCACGAGTGGGGCGTACCGCGTGTTTCTCTGGCTCGCGATACTGGCGAGTTTCATCTGGCCCGTTTGGCCCTATACCCTTCATCAAATCAAGAAGTACCAGCACGACAACAGCCGCTTCGGTCAAACCAAGTTTAGTTTTTCGGCGACCGCGGGGCAGTACTACAAAGTTTATTTCATAGCGGGTTTGTTTGCCTTGGGCGCATTGTTCTTATTTGGTGTTCTCGCCGGCGGCTTTTTAAAAATGATCATGCTCACAGGCGACGAACCCCGGTCGCCTTTCGCATCGATTGTCCCAATCATTTTTTTGTTTCTGGCTTTCGCCGTGTTTCAAGCCATCATCGGCCCGTTTATTCAGGCACGGCTACAAAATGTCGTATGGAACAACACCCAGCTCGGCCAACACCGCTTCATCAGCGATGTCTCGGCGCGCAAGCTTTTCGTCATCTCGTTCACGAATTTCATTTTGATTGTGCTCACGTTGGGATTGTACAAACCCTTCGCGACGATTCGTTTGTTGCGTTATCGCCTGGAAACCATGGCGTTTGTACCGCAGGGTTCGCTTGACGCGTTCCTCGCCGGCCAGTCCCAGCAACAAAGCGCCACCGGCGAAGAGACGGCGGAGATGTTCGATGTGGATATTTCGTTTTAAAAACCTTTTTGATAGCTTACCTGTGATCGCTGTCATTCCCGCGAAGGCGGGAATCCATGCTGCGTTATTCTTGCCACCGCCCAATGGGTCCCCGCCGTCGCGGGGACGACAATACGGGTGGGCGCAACCATGATCCAAGCCAGTTATTTCGACGGTAAAAGCGCCACGCGTCATGCGGTAACTCTGACTGTCGCGGGCGATCGTGCGCGCATCGAAGGAGACGGCATTGCCCGCGATGAACTCCTCGCCAGCCTGCGCGTGTCCGAACCCATGGGCAGCGCACCGCGCCTGATCACCTTTGCCGACGGCGCGATGTGCGAAGTGAGCGACCACGCCGGACTTAACGCCTTGCTCGCGCAAACCGGCTATCAAGAAAAAGCCGTGGTGCGCTGGCAACAAAATGGCGTGTGGGTGATCGGTGCGTTGCTGTTCAGCATCGCATTCATCTGGGTGGGCTATCGGTTTGGCTTACCGCTATTGGCCGACGCGATTGCGCAACAAATGCCGGAGAAATCCATCGCCAAGTTGGGCGAACATGTGTTGGAAACCCTCGACGAATCGGTTTTCAAGCCGAGTGATTTAGCGCCAGCGCGACAACAACAACTGATCGATGGATTTGCGAAACTCGTGCCGGCGGAAGGAAAAAAAGTGTCGTATACCATTCGCTTTCGCAACGGGCCGCGCATCGGCGCGAATGCATTCGCCTTGCCCTCGGGCGATATTGTGATGACCGACGAACTGGTTGCGCTGGCGCAAGACGATCGGGAAATCCACGCCGTGCTTGCCCATGAACTCGGTCACTTGGAGAAACGCCACAGCTTGCGGCAACTGCTGCAAGGCACCATCGTTGGGCTGGTGGTCAGTTGGTATATTGGCGATGTCAGCAGCATTCTGGCCAGTGCGCCGGCAGCGATTTTACAGGCGCGCTACTCGCGCGAATTCGAACATGAGGCCGATGCTTATGGCGCGGCGCTGCTCAAGCACAACCGCCTC
>JANNMV010000327.1:0-3748 GCA_031398205.1 Pseudomonadota bacterium
TTTGGCATATTTGGAAAGGCTTCGATCACATTTTGTTTTTGCTTTCCCTGCTATTGCCGGCGGTGTTGGTGTGGAATATCGACAAGTGGAAATCCGCCGACAGCTTTAAGGCGGCGTTCATTGAAGTTCTGAAAGTCGTTACGGCCTTCACCGTCGCCCACTCAATTACGCTCAGTCTGGCCGCGTTGCAAATTGTCAACATTCCGACTTGGATCGCCGAGTCGGCTATCGCCGCATCGGTCATTGTCGCGGCGTTGAACAACGTGTTCCCGATTTTTCATGGCCGCCGCTGGATGGTCGCATTCGCGTTCGGATTGATCCACGGGTTCGGCTTTGCTAACGTGCTGGCGGAGCTTGGCTTGCCGCAAAGCACGCTGTTGATTGCGTTGGTGGGATTTAATTTGGGCGTTGAAGTCGGGCAAGTGGCAATCGTCGCGGTGTTTTTGCCGATCGCATTTTATTTGCGCGATACGTGGGCTTATCGCAGGTTGGTGTTGGTTGCGGGGTCGCTGTTGATTGCGATTGTTGCTGCGGCTTGGTTGGTGGAGCGGGTGTTGGGTATTAAGTTTATGCCGTTTTAACTACCACAGTGTGGCCCGAGGCCAGCCCCTCATTCCCGCGAAGGCGAGAATCCATTTGGCTGCTGCGACTCGCAACTCAGTATGGATTCCCGCCTTCGCGGGAATGACGGGGTAGCCTAAGGCTACAAGAGGTCAGGGTGCTTAAGTATTCACCCGCCGCCATTCCCCGGGCGCGATTCCATCCAGCGTCCAATCACCTATTCGATAGCGGATCAAGCGCAAAGTCGGTAATCCCACCTTCGCCGTCATGCGCCGAACTTGGCGATTCTTCCCTTCGGCAATGGTGAGCTCCAACCAGGCACTCGGTATCGCCTTGCGAAATCGGATCGGCGGATCGCGCGGCCACAGTCCGCTCGGCTGCGCCATCGCCCGTGCTTGCGCCGGTGCGCTGACGAAATCCCCGACATCCACGCCCAGTTCCAGTTGCCGCAACGCCGCCGCGCTCGGCTCACCTTCCACCTGCACCCAGTAGGTTTTGCGGAACTTGTGTGCCGGATCGCTAATCTTATGTTGCAGTGCGCCGTCGGAAGTGAGGATCAATAGGCCCTCGCTGTCGGTATCGAGGCGGCCGGCGGCGTAGACATCCTTGACTGCAATGTAATCTTTCAACGTCGGATGCTTGCCGTCGGCGCTGAATTGGCAGATCACGCCATAAGGCTTATTGAACAGGATAAGGTCGCTCATGGGTGCTGGGAAATAGCGGCTAAGGATGTATACTCACGGTCAGCAATAATAACAATCTTCACGCACTCAGCGCGTGTTACCCACGGCGATTGGAAAAATCAGTTTATGCTCGACAAATCGTTTATTCAGACTGCAAAATCACGCCGCGTTTCCTTGATCGCCGGCGCGATCTTACTACTGCTTGTTCTATTTCTGGCGTTCAAGAAATTCTTTCCGAGCGAAGGAATCAAGTCACCATTGCAAGCCGATGCAGCGAAGTCAGTGTCAGGGCAGGGCGCGCCAGCAGGTAGTGGCCCTAGGCCACCCAGTACCAGTGCGGCCCCTGGCGCAGGCAGTGCTGGAAAGCAAGCAGGGAGCGCGTCTCCAGGCGCTGTGCCGGGCGGAGCGCCACCAGGACCGCCGGTTAAAGTCGTGATGGTGCGCGAGAGTGCGGTGACCGATGATGTCACCGCGGTCGGTTCTTTGCTCGCCGAAGAGTCGGTGGTGATTCGTCCCGAAATCGCCGGACGCATTGTCAAAATTCATTTTATCGAAGGGCAATCGATTAACGCCGGCGCGCCCTTGGTGTCGATGGATACGTCGGATTTGCGTGCCAAGCTGGCGGCGAACGAGGCCGATGTCACGGTTAACCGTCAGCGCTTCGATCGCGCGAAAAATATGGCGGGGCAAAAATTCGTGAGCCAACAGGCAGTGGATGAAGCCAACAGTAACTTGTCGCGCGCTATCGCGCTGAAGCAAGAGACGCTGGCGCAATTGGCGAAAGCGGAAATTCGCGCGCCGTTCAAAGGCATGTTGGGTCTGCGCAAAGTGAGCACTGGCGCGTATCTAAAGGCTGGCGAAGACATCGTGAATCTGGAAGACATCGGTTCGCTTAAGCTCGATTTCCGCGTGCCGGAAGCATTCTTGAGCAAGATCGCGAAAGGTCAAGATGTGAATGTTCGCGTCGATGCGTTTCCGAAAGAAACCTTCAGCGGCAAGATTTTTGCCATCGAACCGGCGATCGATGCGCAGACGCGGACGGTGCTATTGCGCGCGCGCATTCCCAATGCCGAAGCCAAGCTTATGCCCGGCTTATTTGCGCGCGTGAATCTGATTCTGGAGCGGCGCGGCACCGCGTTGGTGGTGCCGGAAGAAGCGATCGTGCCGAAGGGCAACGCGTCATTGGTGGTGAAAGTGGTGGATGGCAAAGCGGAATTCGTGCCGGTGAAAATTGGCCGGCGCCGTCCCGGCGAAGTCGAAATTGTTGAGGGGTTAAAGGTGAACGACACGGTCGTGACCGATGGCCAAATAAAATTACAACCCGGCGCGCCGGTGACGGTGATGGGTTCGCCACCGCCCGCCGCTGGGCAACCCACTGCGCCAAAAACCTAATGTCCCTGCGCTGAGTATTCGGCGCGCTGCAATGCCGAGGTAATCATGGTTCTGTCCGATCTGTCCATTAAACGTCCCGTCCTCGCGACGGTGATGAGTCTGACGATTATTTTGATCGGCCTGATGGCCTACAACCGGCTAACGGTGCGCGAGTATCCCAATATCGACGCGCCGACCGTGTCGGTGCGCACCGTCTATCTCGGCGCATCATCGTCGATTATGGAAAGCCAAGTCACTCAGCCGCTGGAGGATCAGCTTTCCGGCATCGAGGGCATCAAGGCGATCAAATACCAGAGTAAGGACGAAGTCAGCGCCATCACCGTCGAGTTCGTGCGCGAGCGCGATGCGGATTCCGCAGCGAATGACGTGCGTGATCGTGTTGCGCGCGCGCGGGCGCTGATGCCTGCGGGAATCAAGGACCCGGTGGTGGCGAAGATCGAAGCCGATGCGCAGGCCATTATTTGGCTGGCGTTTTCATCGAGCAAGCACGATACCCTGGCGATCACCGACTACGCCGACCGCTACGTGCTCGATCAACTCAAAGTGTTGCCTGGTGTCGCCACCGTCATTATCGGTGGCGATCGCCGCTTCGCGATGCGTATTTGGCTGGATCGCGATCGCTTGGCGGCATTCGGCTTGACCCCGCTTGATGTCGAGAACGCGCTACGCAAGCAGAACATCGAAGTCCCCGGCGGACGCATCGAAAGCACCAATCGCGAATTCACGGTCACCACGCAAACCGATCTGCGTACCGCCGAGGAATTCAATAATCTGATCGTCAACGAGGCCCAGGGTTATCCGGTACGACTCAAGGACATCGGCCGCGCCGAACTCTCGGCCGAGGATTGGCGCAAGATCGTGCGCGTCGGCGGCAATGAAGCGGTGGGTCTGGGCGTGGTGAAGCAATCCACTGCCAACACGCTCGACGTTGCGCATGCGGTGCGCGAGTTGCAGCCGAAGATTCAAGCCGCGCTACCGGATGGTATGCAAGTCAAAGTGGCGTTCGATTCCGCGATTTTCATCGACGAGGCGATTAAGGCCGTTAAGAGCACGATTTTCGAAGCATTGATCTTGGTCGTGCTGGTGATTTTCCTGTTCTTGCGCTCGATCCG
>JANNMV010000345.1:0-2471 GCA_031398205.1 Pseudomonadota bacterium
GTCATCAGCCCTTGCTTTTCCAGCAGCGTCATCACCGGCTCGACATTGACCAGCGCATCGATCTGCCCAGACTTCATCGCAGCGACCGCCTGCGGCCCGGTGCCCACGCCGATTACCGCGACGTCGTCCGGCTTCAACTGCACCGAGGCTAGCAAATGATTGAGCATCATGTGCGAACTTGAACCCGGCGCGGTAACGCCCACCTTCATCCCTTTGAGATCTTTGTGCCAGGTGTAATTCGCCGCCTTCGCTTTTGCGACGCCGAACGAAATCGTCGGGTTCGTGCTCAACGCAACAAACGCCGACAATTTCTGCGCCATCGTTTGCATGTGAATGGTGTGATCGAAACCGCCCGCGACGATATCCGCGCTACCGCCGATCAGCGCCTGCAACGATTTTGCGCCACCGGGGAAATCCGGAATCTCAACGTTGAGACCTTCATCTTTGAAATAGCCTAAGCGCTCGGCGAGCGTAAGGGGTAAATAAAACAGCGTGGCTTTGCCGCCGACGGCGATGACGATGTCGGGTTTTTCCAGTGTCTCGGCATGGGCGAGCGCGCCGAGAAGAAACAAACAGAGGTAAATCGTAGTACGGAAAAATGCGCGCATGCGGTGTGATCTTAAAGTGACTGATCGGTGATTCTCACAGAAAACCGCCTGGTTTGCTATGCGTTGGCGTCTACATATCAATCTGTCATTCCCGCGAAAGTGGGAATCCATGTTCAGTTCAGCGAACGCACGATCGGTTCAAACCCAATTCGGCTGTTTTCCTGCAGCGGCTTTTGGCCTTGATGACGCCAAATGGATTCCCGCTTTCGCGGGAATGACAGCGTGGTGGGGAGTGGGGCGGTGGGAAGTTACACGGGCTGAAAAGATTGCGGCCGATCCGCGGGAAACAGCACTCGAAAACAGCTCCCACCACCTTCGCGAGCAACGCATTCAACACGCCCGCCGTGCTTCTGCACGATTTGTTTCACCAACGAGCCGGTTTTGCTGAGATACGACGAATGGCTAAAGTTTTGTAAAGCTTTCCGGCGAGAACTGAACCAAGAAATGCCACGAAAATCAGGATGCGCCGGGCTAAGAGGCAAGCGCAGAGCGGCTTTCAAGGTATGTGCCGCCAGAAGCCAACAACGGCGCGGTTCGTAGTGGCACGACATTCAAGGCCAATTGCCGAACCGACTTATGTTTCGGCTAATCTGTTTGGATAAACGGGCTCTGCGCAGAGCCCGTCCCGGCTTAGCGCCCTACGCCATCAGCCATTGCTTGAACCAACTGATCGCATTGCCGGACGACACCGCGAAACCATTAACATAGGCATCGAAATGTCCGCCGGGCAGAATCACGAGCTTCTTTGGCTCGCGTGCATTCTCAAACGCATTGATCGCGACATCCGTCGGCGTGAGCACGTCGTTGTTCGCGACCATCATCAAGAACGGCGTCGGCGCGATCCGCGCGATGTAGGTTGCCGGGCTGTACTCGATGAATTTTTCGACCGACTCCACCGTCACGCGATTTTCCCAGCGCGGCGCTTTGGTCTTACCGGTTTCGGTAAACCACTTGAACGAATCGCTGGTGTTGAGCACGGCGTTGTTGTCTTCCGCCACCACCGGAAGATAATTCACTTTGCCGGTCTTGTAGCGTTCGATGCGATCGCTTTCGAGATACTTGATCATGCCGGCACCCGCGGCGCGTGGCACGATGGCCTGAAAATTCGTCCAACCGTCAACCAGCGGAACTTGGCAGGCTACAACTTTGATGCGCCGATCGACCGCGCCCAGGCAAATTACATGGCCACCGCTATACGAAGAACCGAACACCCCGATCTTGTCCGGGTTTACGTCCGCTTGTGTTTGCGCAAAAGAGATCGCATTGCGGAAATCTTCGATTTGCTCCCATGGGAAAATTTGTCCGCGCGGTTCGCCTTCACTCTCACCTTGAAAACGATAGTCGAACACGATCGCGACGAAACCGGCGTTGGCGAACGCCTGTGCGTAATCGGTGAAATACATTTCCTTCACCGCGCTGAAACCATGCGCCAATACGATGCATGGACGCTTGTCGCCACTCTTCAAATCGGACGGTACGAACTTGAGACCTTTGCAGCGCAGTCCCTTGCTCATGAATTCGATTGGTTGGCCGCCTTCGGCCGCGTTAGCGCTGCCGATGATACTTGTCGCGCTGGCGACGACCGCGGTCGTTGCAACGGCTTTGACAAAATCACGGCGTGAGAATCCCGCATTAGTTTGCTTCTCGTTCATATCTTCCTCCTATGAGTGATTGCCACTAAAAAACTACACGTACAGCGCGACAGCCCTGTTATTCTACCGACAAAAATTACGCGGCAAGATAACCGCCATCCACCACCAGTTCGGTTCCGGTGATGTACGAGGCTTCGTCCGAAGCGAGAAACAGCACGGCCCAGGCCGCTTCGTCCGCCGTTCCGGCGCGACCCAGTGGCACCGTTGCGAG
>JANNMV010000441.1:0-9329 GCA_031398205.1 Pseudomonadota bacterium
CAATCGCTATATCAAGACCGTAGAAGAATACAACGTCACCACACGACAATTCCCGAGCAATTTGACGGCGATGATGTTCGGCTACAAGACCAAACCGAACTTCACGGTAGAAAACGAGAAGGCGATTTCCACCGCGCCGACGGTGGATTTTACGCAACCGCAGACGCGAAAATAATCGTCGAGTCATTCTCCGTGACCAGGCTGGATGTGTCCAGGGCGTGGCTGTTCACCGCGCTCTTATTCTTGCTCAGCGGTGCATTCGCCCAGGACTTAATTGCCGTTCCCGAGCGGCGCATCGTCACCGATCTCAGCGGCACCCTGTCCGAGCAGCAGCAAAACGCGCTGACGCAAAAGCTACTGGCGTTCGAGTCGCGCAAAGGCAGTCAGATCGCGGTGTTGATCGTGCCGACCACGCAACCGGAAGCCATCGAACAGTACGCGTTACGCGTGTCGGACGCTTGGAAACTCGGGCGCAAAGGGGTCGACGACGGCGCGCTGCTGCTAGTCGCCAAAGACGACCGCAGATTGCGAATTGAAACGCGCTATGGCTTGGAAGGGCCGCTGCCCGACGCGATCGCCAAACGCATCATCGCGGAAGTGATTACACCCCTGTTCAAGCACGGCGATTTTTATGGCGGCATCGATGCCGGCGTGGATCGAATTCTAAAAGTCGTCGACGGCGAACCGTTGCCCGCTCCGCAAAAGCAAAGCTACAACGAGGATAGTTGGTTCAGCGCCTTGCCGTTGGTGATCCTGCTGGCGTTCGTTTCCGGCGCGATTTTCCGCGCGATGTTCGGTCGCTTCTTCGGGTCGCTGATCGCCGGTGGGGTCACCGGTGTGATTGCCTGGATCGTGTTGAGCGTACTCGGCGTCGCCGCAGTGGCGGGCGTACTCGCCTTCCTGTTTAACCTGTTCGCCGGGGCCGTCAGTCCGAGGAATGGCTGGAGTAGTCGCAGCGGTGACGTGGGTGCGCTGGGCGGTATTTTGGGTGGGTGGGGCGGCGGTCGCGGCGGCGGCGGTTGGGGCGGCGGCTCCGGCGGTGGCTTCGGCGGCAGTGGCGGCGGAATGGGCGGTGGCGGCGGCGCTTCGGGACAATGGTGATGGATATCGGCCGCATTCTGAAACATCTCTGCACGACCGGCTTGCACTTGCGTTCACGTTTTCCGCGCGAGACCCTGGATGCCATCGAGCAGGAGATCGCGAAGTCCGAGTCGCTGCACAGCGGCGAACTGCGTTTTGCCATCGAGACGGCGTTGGACCTTCCGCCGTTGCTTCAGGGCCTGCGCTCGCGCCAGCGCGCGCTCGATGTATTTTCCCTGCTGCGGGTGTGGGACACCGAGACGAATAGCGGCGTGTTGATTTACCTCTTGCTGGTCGACCATAAAGTCGAGATCGTCGCCGATCGCGGCATCGCCGCGAAAGTCGAACACTCGGAATGGGAAACGATCTGCCGCGAGATGGAACAAGCATTTCGCAGCGGCGATTTTAAAGCGGGCTCGTTGCTGGGTGTGCAACGCATCTCAACCTTACTCGCGAAGCATTTTCCCGCGGGATCGCGCAATCCGAACGAATTGCCGAACAAACCTTTCATTCTTTAAATTAAGCGCCTATGCCAGGAGCCGCATGGATACTGGCTTCTGGCAATGCATGTTCTGGGAGCCGCGCTGGGCTTATGTCCTGGAGAGGGCATCCGTGTCGGCAATATCAAAAGGACTTCTAAAAATCAGAAGCCTGTCTTTCTGAGCCCTTCGCTACGCTCTTCAGGCTGGAACGTGCCATTTGATGACGATAGGTGACGGGCCCCTCGCGTTGAGCTTTGTCCAACGCCTGCCCAACAGGCAACATCGAAATTTTTTACGGCCGCGCCGCAGGGCACGCGTCGAACAAAGCTAAACGTGAGCTCGAATTCCCCGGGCCTAAACTGAACGTCAAAGTTTCGCGACATTGCAGACGTGTTCAATGCCGTTTCTAGGATTATTTGAACTGGCATACCATGGGCCAAAGAGAGGATACAATTTAGCGTGGTGTGGACGATCGGAAATCCGATGGGAGTGAGTTGTTAAGCCCACGGTAAAACACGGCGTTGTCACTGCGCCGGCGGTTGCGACTTATGCGATACTTGGGAAACAACGCCTTAGCGCGTTTGGCCGTAAGCGAGTCGTTGCGGGCGGTGCCCGCCTTTCCCATCCTAGGAGGAGTTTGCTATGAAGCTGTACGATTTTGAGCCCGCGCCGAATCCCCGCAGGGTGCGCATGTTTCTGGCAGAAAAGGGGCTCGAGATCCCGACGGTGCAGGTCAACACACGCCAACGCGAGCAGTTCTCCGACGATTTTGTCAAAGTCAACGCCTATTCCGTGGTGCCGGTGCTCGAACTTGACGACGGTACCTGCCTCGGCGAGTCGGTGGCGATCTGTCGCTATATCGAGGCGCTCCATCCCGAGCCGCCGCTGATGGGAGGCGACGCCAAGGACAAAGCGATCGTCGAGATGAGGAATCGGCGCGCAGAGTTGGACGGCATGCAGGCCGCCGGCGAGGCAGTCCGCAACGTATCGCCGATGTTCGAGGACCGAGGCATAGCCGGCGTCGCAGGTGGGTATCCGCAAATCCCGGCGTTGGTCGAGCGCGGCAAGAAGCGCATGGCGCGGTTTTTCCGCTTCTGGGATCGCCAGTTGGCCGACCACGCGTTTATCGCGGGCGCGAATTTCACCATAGCCGATATCACTTCCTTCATCGCCATCGATTTCGCGAAGCGCGCCGAGATTACGATTCCGCCGGAGTGTAACAATGTGAGGCGTTGGTACGACAAGATCGCAAACCGACCGAGCGCGAACGCTTGACCACCGCGGTCTCGTCGAGAAACCCCCGCTGATTCGACGTTTGCGCAGGCGGCGGATAGGTTTTCAGAGCTTCCTTAGCTAACGATCAGGCAGGTTCCAGCCCAATCACGAGGCGCTGTCCTAGCAGGCTGACCGCGTGCGCAATGCGTGGCAGCTTTGAGCGATAGTGAGGATCAAGCATGCGACGAACTTCTTTCTCATCGACGCCAAGCTGCTTCGCCAGTTGCATTTTACTGATGCCCGCCTCGCGCATCGCAACGTACAGGGCGGCTTTCGCCATCGTCTCCGCAGGCGGCGCGACAAGGCGCTCGCGGCGCTTCTCCTTACTGGGGGCTGGAAAGTCGATGCCTTCGATCATGTATGTCGCGAAGACTTCATCCATCGCGTCCGTAGCTTGATCAAGCGCGTTTTGCTCATTTTCGCCTTGGGTAATTAATTGCGGCAGATCGCGGCATGTTACGACATATCCGCCCTCTTTCGAAGCAGTTAGTAATACCGGGTACTGAAAGCGTTTCATGTTGGTCCTCTCACAAATCACTAGGCTTGAGGTCGAGTTGCCTGCACATCGCATGGAATGTGCCGGTTTTCAGTTCATCCTTTAGGTTGCGAACGATGGTGAAGGCTGTCCCGTAATACAGCGTCTGGTGGCTACCCTTGCCCCGTGCGGCATTCAGGATAACTGTTACCTTTCGATCTTTTCCGAGCGCCTTCACCTTACGAATGAACTCGTTTCCCGTCATGACGCATTATCGGACGATAACGTCCGCATGTAAAGCGCCCAGAATCACGAAATGAGCGGGTTCGTTGCCAGCCGCCAGACGGGCGCCGCAGTAGTTTTTCAACAAACCCCTAAATGGGCTGGTCGTTGCGGTGTTTCACATACAACCACCACATCGTCAGCCCGACAAACGCCCCGAAAATAATCGTAATCGTATTGATGGAAAAGTGAGCGGATATCATACCGGCGTAGATTCCGTTCAGCGCGCCGATACTTAAGTTCTCATTAAAATTTTGCACGGCGATGGAGTGGCCCGCGCCCATCAAAGTATGGCCACGATGTTGCAACAACGCATTCATCGGCACGACGAAGAATCCGGCGAGTGTGCCGATGGCGACAAAGAACACAGCGGCGACGCGCCAATCGTTCACGAAGATCATGCCGAAAATCAACACACCCATTAATATTCCCACCGGCAAAACTTTCACCGCGTTCTCTAGTTTGACAGTCAACGCCGCAATGACCGCACCGATGGCAATCCCCACTGCGACGGCAATGGTGAGATACGTCGCTTTATCCAGACCGAAGCCGAGGACTTTTTGCGCCCAATCGATAATGACAATTTTCAGTGTGGCGCCGGCGCCCCAAAATAATGTTGTCACTGCAAGTGAAACCTGGCCGAGCGGATCGCGCCATAACAACTTAAAGCAATGCCAAAAATCGTGAATCATATAGAGCGGATTTTTCTTCGGCAGTTTGTGGTCGATCGGCAATCGCGGAATGTAAAGATTGAAAAACGCGGCGACGACATACAGTAAACAGATCAGCGCGATCGCCATTTGCGCCGGCGAATTGAGCAAAGGAATGTGATGAATGAATTCGAGCTTGGCATACAGGTTGCCGTTCTGTAGGTAGCCGCCCAAGCCCAAACCGAGAATGATCGCGGCGACCGTCAGGCCTTCCATCCACGCGTTCGCGGTCACTAATTTGCTCGATGGCAACAACTCTGTGAGGATGCCGTATTTCGCCGGCGAATAAGCGGCCGCGCCGAAGCCGACGATGCCATAAGCGAACAACGGATGCGCGCCGAATAGCATGGCGACACAACCGACAAACTTTACTGCGTTGCTGGTGAACATGACGCGGCCTTTGGGGAAGGCATCGGCCAGGGTGCCGACGAAGGGCGCAAACGCAATGTAGGACACGACAAAAAAAACTTGCAGAATGGGTACGTAGGATTTCGGCGCGCTCAGTTCGATCAGCAGTGCGATGGCGGCGGGCAACAGCGCATTGTCTGCCAGCGCGGAAAAAAACTGCGCGGCCAAAATTGTATAAAAACTTAGCGGCATGAAAGGGCTAAAATAGCGGCAACAACGATTGTAGTTAGTCTGGTTTTAGGAGACGACTTAATCGACTTTATACCATGAACGATGCATCGCTTGAAAGCAAGGCGACGCAAAAATGACGGAGGCGAGATGTTCAAATCATTCAAAACGCAACGCGTAAAAACCAGCGGCGCCGAGATTCATGTCACCTCGGGCGGCAGCGGGCCGCCGCTGTTATTGCTGCACGGCTATCCACAGACTCATCTGATGTGGCACAAAGTTGCGCCCGTATTGGCGCAGGAATTTACCGTGGTGGCGCCGGATTTGCGTGGTTACGGCGAGAGCGGAAAACCAAAAACCAGCGACGATCATTTTCCGTATTCAAAGCGCGCCATGGCGCTCGATCAAGTCGAAGTAATGGCGGCGTTGGGCTTCAAGGAATTTTTTCTGGTCGGTCATGATCGCGGTGCACGCGTGTCCCATCGCCTCGCGCTCGATCATCCAGCGGCGGTCAAGAAAATGGCGGTGCTCGATATCGTGCCAACGCTAAAAGTTTTTGACGACGTTGATCAGCGCGTCGCCACGAGTTATTTTCATTGGTTCTTTTTGATTCAACCCTACGATTTTCCGGAAAAGCTGATCGGCCACGACCCGCGCTATTACTTGACCTCCAGGCTAGGCCGCTGGGGATCCAACATCGACGCCTTTCCGAAGGAAGTGGTCGAAGAATACGTGCGCCTGTTTAGCGATCCGGCGTGTATCCACTCGACCTGCGAAGATTATCGTGCCGCGGCGACGATTGATCTGGTGCATGATCGCGCCGATTTGCAGAATAAAATTCAAGTGCCGTTTCTAGCCCTATGGGGCAGTAAGGGCTTGGTGGGTTCGGCCTATGATCCGATCGCCTGCTGGCGCGAGCGCGCGGCGGACGTGCGCGGATTCGCCATCGATTGCGGGCATTTCATTCCGGAAGAAAAGCCGGAAGAAACGATTCAGGCGCTACGCGAATTCTTCGCGCCTTGATTCTCAGCCGCGCCGGGGTTGGCTGGTAAAATAGTGCTCGATTCTCGGTAACCTTGCATGCCCAACGATAACCAACTAGACCTGCTGCGCGTCCCGCCGCATTCCATTGAGGCGGAGCAATCCGTGCTCGGCGGATTGATGCTGGAGAACATCGCGTGGGACAAAATCGCCGACTTGATCGGCGACGACGATTTTTATCGCGACGACCACCGCCGCATCTACAAGCACATTTCCAAGCTCATCGAAGCGAATCGTCCGGCGGATGTGATCACCGTCGGCGAATCCCTCGAGCGCAACGCCGAACTCGAATCCGTCGGCGGCTTGGCCTACGTCGGCATGTTGTCCATCAACACGCCAAGCGCCGCCAATATTCGGCGTTACGCCGAGATCGTACGCGAGCGCTCCATCATGCGTAAGCTCGCCGAGATTGGCACCGAGATCGCCGCCAGTTCTTACAGCCCCGCCGGGCGTGAAGCGCGGCAATTGCTCGACGAGGCCGAAGCCAAAATATTCAAGATCGCCGAAGCCGGCGCGCGCGGACACCAAGGTTTCAGCGCCATCCAGCCGCTGTTGACGCAAGTGGTCGAGCGCATCGACATGCTTTACAGCCGCGACAATCCGTCCGATGTCACCGGTGTGGCGACCGGCTTTGCCGATCTCGATGAACGCACGTCCGGTTTGCAACCCGGCGATCTGGTCATCGTCGCCGGGCGCCCATCAATGGGAAAGACCGCTTTCGCGCTAAACATCGCCGAGCACGTCGCCCTTGACGGCAAATTGCCGGTGGCCATTTTCAGTATGGAGATGGGTGGCACGCAGCTCGCCATGCGCTTGCTCGGATCCACCGGCCGCCTCGATCAACACAAGCTGCGCACCGGCCGGCTGGACGACAACGATTGGCCGCGCCTCACGAATGCACTCGGACGCTTGAACGATGCGCCGATATTCATCGACGAAAGCGCGGCATTAACGGCGCTCGAACTGCGTGCCCGAGCACGCCGCTTGCATCGCCAGCACAAAGGCTTGGGCCTGATCGTGGTCGACTATTTGCAGCTCATGTCGTCCACCAGCCAAGGTGAAAATCGCGCGACGGAGATTTCCGAAATCTCGCGCTCGTTGAAGGCGCTGGCGAAAGAACTTAAGGTACCCGTAGTCGCGTTGTCGCAGCTCAACCGCTCGTTGGAACAACGGCCGAACAAGCGCCCGGTGATGAGCGACCTGCGCGAATCGGGCGCCATCGAACAAGACGCCGACGTGATTCTCTTCATCTATCGCGATGAGGTGTACAACGAAAGTTCGCAGGAAAAAGGCATCGCGGAAATCATTATCGGCAAACAGCGTAACGGCCCGATCGGCACGGTGCGCCTGACCTTCCTCGGGCATTTCACCAAGTTTCAGAATCTTGCACATGGAACTTACTAGCATGAAAAAACTAAGTTATGCGATCGGTTTGCTGGCGTTTCTCGGCGCTGCAATCGCGGCGGCGCAAGAGCAAGCGGTGGATGCGAAAGACGAACCCCATCATCGCCCGAAGTTCGTTAACGAAATGGTGCGCGTGCTCGACGTGGAAGTCTTACCCGGTGAGGCGACGATGTATCACACCCATTCGCTGGACTACCCCTACGTGATGTTGAGCACCTCGCTGCTGAAAAACGACATTCCGGGCAAGCCGCAAGCGGACCTCAATATCACGGCGGGTTTAGTCGGCTACTACCGCGCGTTGCAAGGGGCCTACACCCATCGTTTCACCAATGTCGATGGCACACCCTTTCGCGCGATCGGTATTGAGTTGCTCACCCGTTCAGCGCTTGGAAACGGCGCTGCGCCGCTGGCAGAAAGCGCGAGCATTAAGAAAGTCTTGGACAATGAGCGAGTACGTGGTTATCGATTGACGGTGGCGGTTGGTGAGTCGGTCGGCCCGTTGACCCTGCCGGGTCGAAGTGTGCGTGTGGCACAAACGGCGGGCGTGATCGAGCAGTCGGTGAACGGGGACGATGCCGTCAGGACCGCGTTGGACGTGGCGCACTTTGAGTGGCGTGAAACGGCAGCAACGGTTGTGCTGAAAAATGTCGGCGCGACAACGTTGGAGTTGATTGAATTTGAGTTTAAGTAGCGTGACGATTATTGGAACGTTTGCTTTACTAAATGGCCTCACTTAACCCATGCGACCCATCAAAGCTCAAATCGATCTCGCGGCGTTACACGACAACTTAAAAATGGCGCAGAAGCTCGCGCCGCAATCCAAGGTCATGGCGGTGCTGAAAGCCAATGCTTACGGCCACGGTTTGCTGCGCGCCGCGAACGCAATGAAAAAGGCCGCCGGTTTCGCCGTGCTGAATATCGAAGACGCGATGATATTGCGCGAGGCCGGATTCGACCAAACCATTTTGTTGCTGGAAGGATTTTTTGATCGCGAAGAGCTGCGCCTGGTGCAGGAATATCATCTCGCGACGGTGGTACATCATGAAGCGCAATTGCGTTTGTTACTTCAGGCGGGGCCGGGCAAGCTCGACGTGCATCTAAAAATTAATTCCGGCATGAATCGTCTCGGTTTTAAACCCGACGATTTCCCCAGCGCAATGTCAGCGTTGCGGCAGGCGCGGGTTGCCAACCTTACTTTGATGACGCACTTTGCGACTGCCGACGAGCCGGCTGGTATAAGCGAGCAACTGGCGCTGTTCCGCGAGATCACGGCGGGTTTATCTCACCCGAGGAGCTTAGCGAATTCTGCCGCGCTGATGCGCTACCCACAGACCCACGCCGACTGGGTGCGCCCCGGCATTATGCTGTATGGGGCGACGCCGTTCGCCGATCGTAGCGCGGCCGACATCCGCGTGAAAGCGGCGATGACGCTGAGCAGCGAAATTATCGCCATTCAGAATTTGGCCAGTGGCGACATGGTGGGCTACGGCGGTGGGTTTCGTGCGGATCATTCCATGCGTGTCGGCGTTATCGCCTGCGGTTACGCCGATGGCTATCCGCGCGTTGCGCCGACGGGTACGCCGGTGCTGGTCGAAGGCGAGCGCGTGACGACGGTGGGGCGAGTGTCGATGGATATGATTTGCGTCGATCTGGGTAAGGTTCCGCGGGCGCGCATCGGCAGTCCGGTGGAATTGTGGGGCGCGGGATTGCCGGTGGATGAGGTCGCGCGCAGCGCTGGGACGGTGGGATATGAATTGTTATGCGCTGTCGCGCCGCGCGTGCCGATGTCGGAACGGTAACGCCTCACGGCCCTAGGCCAGTGGCTAGCCTAGGGCTACCCCGCCCCAACCCGCTCCCGCGAGGGGAGAGGGAGACCCGCTCGAAATGTTTAAGTCATACGAAAAGGAATTTCTTGGCCAGAACAAAATCAGTCTTCACCTGCACCGAATGTGGCGGCCAAACCGCGCGCTGGCAAGGCCAATGCCCCCATTGCAATGCGTGGAA
>JANNMV010000061.1:0-5086 GCA_031398205.1 Pseudomonadota bacterium
ACAGAACGGACGCAAGTGCGAGGGAGGTAGGTATGCTCATAACGTTACTCGGTTAGGAAGGTTGCAAAACTAATAGTGGTAGTACTTCTGATTTAAGTACAAAACGACGTCCTCGAGATCTCGCTGTGTCCACGGCGACCCTGGCGAGATAGAGTCCCACAGCTTTGCCATGGAGCGGACGCCCTCCAATGACTGCGCCTTGGGTGGCCCCTTACCGTAGGGGGCGTCCTTATGACACTCAAGACACCGCCCTTCATACAGTTCTCGGCCTAGCACTGAGTCTTGCGCCCAAACTCCATTCGCGCTTAGGGAAGCCCAAAGAACTGCGATAGAAGCTAGAATTTTCTGGGTCATCTTGAACACCGTCGTCAATCAAAGTGATGCAGCAAGGCTATCCGCAACGCGGTCTGTCTGTTTGATCTGTATCAAACTTAATGTGAAGAGCCAACCGCCGCGGATTGCGCTAATGGCGCGTATTTATTTGAACGTTAACGAAGTTTGATCGAGATCAACCCCAGGCGAGAGCCAAAGGACAGAATGAACGGGTGTTGGGGTAGCTCTAAAATACGTTGTGGTTAAATTTCATAATGAAAGGAATTTTGTGGGCGTAACGGCGCGCCACGGAGCCGATCACGCCCAAGGTCGATGCGACGGCAATGCAACCGCCTTCTATAGCGAGTTTGCAAATATTTTCCGGATCGAACATATCCGGATTCGGTGCGAACGATGCGCCTGCGGAGTGTTCTATTTGATCGGCGGATGCGTACCTACAGGCAACAAACCCGTGACTTAATTGATTTGGATCAAAAATTATCTCGCCCTTTGATTCACCCTGTAACGCATGTCCACGAGAAGGGTAATGCAATGAAATCACTACGTCCCGACACCTCCCACAAAACGCGCCCGAGCCAAGATTTATCGACGGGCGAGCATGATGCCTATCGCGCCAAGGAAAAACTACCGGACGGCACCCGTTGCCCCGACTGTGGCGCCGTCATCGCGAATGGTCGCTGGCAATGGTTGACTGCACTCGAAGGCGCTGCCCGTGAGCGTTGCCCCGCCTGTCTGCGAATACACGATGACTTCCCCGCAGGCTATGTAAACCTTACGGGATCGTATGTAGACGAGCAACGTGCTGAGATTTTGAGCATCGTGCATAACTTGGCATCCAAGCAGAAGGCTGAACACCCCATGCAACGCGTGATGAAAATCGTAGAGGAGCGCGGCGCAGTGAAAATCACCACCACGGACATTCATCTGGCTCGCGCGATCGGTGACGCGCTGCACCGCGCCCATGCCGGCGCGCTCGAAATCAAATACGGCCCCGATGACAACATCGTCCGTGTCGCATGGCATCGCTGACATTGTCGGAGGAAGAAGCGGCCGCGCGGCCGTACCCAGCGCATCTCATCAAACAGGTCACGCTGCGGGACGGCGCCGCGCTGACTATACGCCCGATTCGGCCTGCGGATATGGATCTGGAGAAAGCATTTGTTCGCAAGTTATCCGACTATTCACGTTATTACCGATTCATGCAACCCATCCGCGAACTAACACCATCCATGCTGGAGCACTTCACCCATCCTGACTACGACCAAGAAATGGCGCTGATCGCACTTTCTACGCGCGACGGCAAAGACGAAGAAATTGGTGTGGCGCGTTATGTGAAATATCCGGATGGCCGCCAGTGCGAATTTGCCCTTGCCATCGCCGACGCGTGGCAAGGGAAAGGAGCGGGAGCCGCGCTGATGCAGGAACTGATCGCCGCTGCGCGATCGGTTGGATTGGAGTCAATGGAAGGTTTCGTGCTGACCACCAATCAGCCGATGTTGAAGCTGGTCAAATTCCTCGGATTCTCGGCGGAAATGAACAACGATGACCCGACACAAATGACTGTTCGGAAAGAACTCGATGTTGATTTCGATCAAAAAACGCTTCATCGATCGCAGTAAGCTCTAGCGTCGTGCGGCAAGCGCTGCCGACAGAATCTGCAAAAAGGAGTTCATATATGGCCTACAAGACAATCGCGGTTTACCTGGATGACAGTAAACATTGCCAGTCAAGAATAGACGTGGCGGCCGATCTGGCGCGCCGTTTCGATGCGCACCTTATTGGTATTTATCCCACCGAACCGATTCCACCGGCCCACGCGCTGCAAGATCCCCAGCTTGCAGAACGGCTGGCGGCGCGCTTGAGCGCGGCAACCGCGCGCAAGGCGTTGGCCCAAGAACTATTCCAGAGCAGGGCGGGAGAAATCGACTCCGCCCGACGGGAATTTCGTGAACTGGACATGGACGCGATCGAAGCAGTGAAGCTGACCTACGCCGATTTAATCGTTGTCGGCCAAACCGATCCTGACGAACGACTACTAAACGCGCCACCCAGTTTTCCGGAACTGGTCACGCTTAGCGTGGGTCGGCCGGTGTTGTTTATTCCCTATTTTACGCATGCCTATCCGACCCTCGGAACGAAGATACTGGTCGCATGGAACGCGAGCCGTGAAGCCACGCGCGCGGTAAGCGATGCGCTGCCGCTGCTGAAACAAGCGGAACGTGTAACCGCCATGGTGGTAAACGCAAAACGCGACCGCAAAGCGCATGTCGACATCCCGGCTGCGGACATCAGTCTTTTCCTGGCGCGTCACGGCGTAAAAGTCGAAGCCACGCAGAGTTATACCGACGAGTTGAGCGTCGGCGACGATTTACTGGTTCGAGCCGCCGACGGCGAATTCGATTTGCTGGTGATGGGCGCCTATGGACATTCACGTTTACGCGAAATCGTGCTCGGCGGTGTGACGCAAACATTGCTGCAACACATGACGGTTCCGGTTTTGATGTCGCACTAAAGGCGATCGGCGCGGCGTGCGAACTTTGGCCCGAGCAACTGCGGTCTGGCTGGTAATCATTGTTGCGGAAAGCATCAGTGGCACGATTCGAAGCCTGTGGCTGATTCCGGCCGTGGGAGAAGTGCGCGCCGGCCAAATCGGATTTGTCGTTGGTGTGATTATCGTGATCACCACGGCATGGCTGTTCATTCGCTGGATGCGCCCTGAAAAACCATCCGCGCTTTTGGCGATTGGTTTGCTGTGGGCGGCGCTGACGCTGGCGTTTGAGGTCGCACTGGGGCGTTTGGTTCTCAATTATTCCTGGGAACGAATGGTGTCGGACTATGACATTGCCCAGGGCGGCCTGATGTTGATCGGGCTTGCCGTATTACTGTTTGCGCCGTTGATTGCCGCGACGTTGCGCGGCACAAACCATTCAACTTGAAGTCATTCTAACGCGGTAGCGCGTCCGCTAACCCGGTCGAATGCCCTCGCCGTTGTGCGTCGGCATCGGAGCCATTCCCAAACGTCGAGTCCGCCATGAGCCGCTCCAAGCTTTGCTTCTGGCGAGGCATGGCCTGGGAGGCAACAACCATGCGGTTCTCAGGCTGGCACAAGAAAGCCGCGTCACGTGATTCTCGATTCGGCGTCGCCGGATCAGCCATTGCCTTCTCGCGTCGACGTTGTCATCGCAAGGAAATATTAGCGCGATATCGTTGGGTTGGTGGCGTGCTTGTGCGCCCATTCAACTCACAACATCGAAAGGAGATTTCATGCGTGGCAGATTGAGCACTATCTTCGCGGCGACGGCGTTCAGCGCGATGGGTATGACGTTGTCGGTGGCGAAGGCCGACCCCGACAACCGCTACCTGGGCGGTAAGTTTGACGAGTTTTATCACGGCCAGGGTCATTACGATAACTACGGTCAACGCAAGTACGATGGCGCTGTGCAGTTAGGTCCGCGGCCATTCTATCTAGTGGAAGGCATGGACGACGGACGCCTCAAGGAGCGTTTGTTGCGCTGCGAAAATGGGCCTTTCTACCGCACTGATTTTTCCATAGCACACCGCGGTGCGCCGCTACAGTTTCCGGAACACACCAAGGAATCCTATGCCGCGGGCGCGCGCATGGGTGCGGGCATTGTCGAATGCGATGTGACTTTCACCAAGGATGCACAACTGGTTTGCCGCCATTCGGAGTGCGATCTGCATACCACCACGAACATCGTCGCAACTGAACTCAACAATAAATGCAGTGCGCCGTGGGCGGGACCGGCCTCCAGCCCCAAATGTTGCGCCAGCGATGTGACGCTCGACGAGTTCAAATCGCTGACCGGAAAGATGGATGCCAGCAATCCGGCGGCCACGACAGCGGCGGGCTATCTCGGTGGCACTGCGACCTGGCGCACCGATTTGTATACCGGCCGCGGCACGTTGCTGACATTGCTTGAGAGCATCGAACTTAACAAACAACTCGGCGTCAAGCATACGCCCGAGCTGAAGGGCGGCGATCCGATTCGCATCAATGCCATTTTCGGCAGTCAGGCGAACTACGCGCAAAAAATGATCGATGAGTTCAAACGCGCCGGCGTCCAACCGAAGGACGTTTGGGCGCAGTCGTTCAATTTGGACGATGTCCTACACTGGATCAAACATGATCCGCGCTTCGGTAAGCAAGCGGTTTATCTGGATGACGTCGATCCCACGACCAATCCGCCGACGCCGAGATTGACGCTCGACCAATTGAAGCAACTGAAGCAACAAGGTGTAAGAATTTTTGCGCCGCCGATTCCAGCGCTGCTTACGGTTAATGCAGCCGGCGAAATCGTGCCGTCGCAATACGCGCTCGATATCAAGGCGGCCGGGTTGGACATCATCACTTGGTCTTTCGAACGCTCCGATCTGCGCAAGGGCGCGGCGCGCGGTGGTTTTTACTATCTGTTTGACGCCGCCGGACAGGCGGTCAAAAAGGATAGCGATATGTACAAGGCGCTCGATGTCCTGGCGCAAAAAGTGGGTATTATCGGGATATTCTCCGACTGGCCCGCAACCGTGACGTACTACGCGAATTGCATGGGTCTGAAGTAATCCACCGCCCGGTTTTTCGGGGTGGCCACAGCGACGCCTACGAAATCTTGAATCCGCTCACGGTGACCAATCAAAGCATTCTCAGCCGCGATAGCGGTGCGGTCACTGGCCCTGTCAATATCGCCATGCGCACGTCGCTACCGCGCATGGCATGGGAGGGCATCGAGGTTCTGCC
>JANNMV010000450.1:0-12020 GCA_031398205.1 Pseudomonadota bacterium
GAGCAGATCCTTCGCGATGCTCAGGATGACAATTGAGAGCATCAGACCTTACTGATCACATAACCCAAGCGCGGAAAATGAATCGCGACATCGCCGACTTCTGTGCCATGCCAATTTAGCGTAACGCGTTGCGCCGAGATCGCGGCGACAATGCCAGTTACCGCTTCGGTACCGAAACTTTCCGGCGTAACGGCAACTTTGTCTCCGACTGAAACGCCCGTTGCTTCATCGGTTTTTACCGAATTTCCAACCAGCGCTCCCGGCTTGCTTGCTAACGCAAGCGCCAGCGCCGCTTCGCCGCTGATTTCTTCGCGCGTGCCGTGGCCATTCGCCACGACGCGCTTGAGCCATCGCGCCACGCGCGGGAAGCGCCCTTGAATCATCGCTGGCGCATCACTGACGCGAGTAGTCAAAAACCACAGACTCGGAACGAGCGCGAAATCGTCGTAAGAGAACTGGTTACCAGATGCAAATCCGGTCATGGCGAACATGTCGTCCAGCCAGCCCAGCGCGATGTGTAGTTGGCTCAAAATATACGGCGCTTCCGCGATGCCTTTGGCACGATTGGCTTCGGGCGTGAGGTCCAGGAGCATCATCTTGGCGCGATCGCGCAGAAAGTCGTCAGACAATGCATCTGCGTTGCGGCCAATGACGTAGCGCGCGACCTTCCAGAATAAATAGGTGTCGTGCCAATTGATCAGTGGGTTGGCGAAATCTGCGGCGCCGCTGACCATGATCGGTTTTGCCGGAAAACGCCGCTCGATTTCGGCGGCAATTAACGCGGTATCGCAGTACACATCGGCGCCGATTTGCATCACCGGCACGCGGCGGTAGCCGCCGGTCAGCGCGGTGTAGAGCGGCTTGGGCATGATGTTCGGCGCCAGCACCGAATTCCACGCCAGGTTTTTGTAGCCTAAGATCAAGCGGATTTTTTCGGCGTAGGGCGAGGTGTTGAAATGGTGCAGGATGATGTCGGGCATTGGGTTTCCTGATTAGGTGTTTGGGCTTTTTGAGCGATTGCCCTCATCCCCGCCCCTTCTCCCAGAGGGAGAAGGGAGTAAGTCCCCTCTCCCTCTGGGAGAAGGGCTAGGGTGAGGGCTGCGAGGGAGTTAACATCAAACTTTTATCTTATTTGCCAGACGCCGCGCCAATACTGGCTTCTGGCTTAGGCTCCCTGGAGAGCAACCGCTCAAGCGCGTCTCGGGCCGACACCTTGCCGTCTATCACATCGCACACGGCTTGAGTAATGGGCATGTCGACTTTGAGCGCCGTGGCGCGGGCGGCGGCTTCGCGGGCGGAGTAGACGCCTTCGGCGACGTGGCCGAGGCGTTGTAGAATTTTTTCCAGCGAGTCGCCTTGCGCGATTTGCAGGCCGACTTGGCGGTTGCGCGACAGGTCGCCGGTGGCGGTGAGGACTAAGTCGCCGAGTCCGGTGAGGCCCATGAACGTTTCGACGCGGCCACCGAGTTTTTGTCCGAGGCGCGCCATTACTGCGAGGCCGCGCGTGACGAGCGCGGCGCGGGCGTTGGCGCCCAGGCCCATGCCGTCGGAAATGCCCGAGGCGATGGCCATGACGTTTTTTAAGCCGCCACCGAGCGCAACCCCGATGACGTCGTTACTTGAATAAACGCGCAAGCGCGGGCCGTTTAATTGGCGCGCGGTGTCACTGGCAAAATCTTCGTTGAAAGCCGCGAGTGTCAAGGCGGCGGGCAAACCCTTCGCGACTTCTTGCGCGAAGCTCGGGCCGGACAACACGCCGATCATCGCCTCCGGCGACAGCGTTTCGGCGCAGACTTCGTAGGGCAATTTTCCGCTGCCGGTCTCGAAGCCTTTCGAGGCGATGACGATCGGCGCAGAATTTTTTTCGCGCGCGATGAGTTTGGTGACTTCGCGAAGCGATGCCGTCGGCACGATCGAAATGATGACCTCGGCATCGGCAATTACCTTGGCCAACGAATCATCAACGCGAACGTTTTTCGGCAGCGAATAGCCAGGCAGATAGCGCGCATTGCTGCGCGTGGTGCGCAATGTTTCCGCCAGTTCAGAATTTCTCGCCCACAAAACAACGTCGTGAGCACGCGCTAAGGCAATAGCGAGGGCCGTCCCCCAGGCGCCGGCGCCGAGCAGTGCAAGCTTCATAGGCCCCAGAGCTGGTTTATCCGCGCGTAGCCGATTGGGCCGTCGCGATGTTTCACCTTGATCCAAGTCGAGGTGGGCGGCTCGACTAATTCGAGCACGACATTTTTTTCCGCGCGAAACACGACGGCGGCATTTTCATTAGGCGCGTCGCGAATTTCCGCTACGTTGGCGAACACCATGAGTGTGCGCTTGTCGGTGAGCATGTTGCTGGCGATCCAAGAAAGGTCGCCGCCGGCGTCGCGCACCTTGGTCCACTCACCGCTGCGACTGACGATTTCCAACGGATATTGTTTACTGATTAGATAAAGGCGATTCGCCTTGAATGACGGCGCGTCGTAGAGAATTGCGCCGTTTATCGCAACCGAGCGGAACTCCGCGCCCCAGGCGGCGCTTAGCGAAAGGAAGCAACCAAATCCGAGAAGCCGCGCCAACCGCATTGTCGTTGCGAGCGCAGCGAAGCAATCTCGTTTTGAGTTGTAACAACGCCGATAAAAACCGAGATTGCTTCGCTGCGCTCGCAATGACATGGGTGGGTTAGTGCGTCGTTGGTTTTTCGATTTTCGGTTCTTGCGCTTGCTGTTGCTGGTGGTACAGCGCTTCGAAGTTCACCGGATTTAACATCACCGGCGGAAAGCCGGCGCGGGTGACCACATCGGATACGGTCTCGCGTAAATAAGGAAACAAAATATTCGGGCAGCCAATGCCCAGCACCGCTTTGATCTCTTCTTGCGGCACGTTCTGAATGCGGAAGATGCCAGCCTGGCAAGCTTCCACCAGGAACATGTTCTTTTCCTTCAGCTTGGCGGTGACGGTGACGGTGATGCTTGCCTGATAAACGTTGTCGCCGATCGGATTCGCTTCACAATGCATTTGCAAATCGATCTGCGGGTTATCGCGCTCCAGAAATATTGCCGGCGCATTAGGGATTTCCAACGAAAGATCTTTGACGTAGATTTTCTCGATCGCGAAGACGGGTTGGTTGTTAGGTTGTTGCGGGGTATCGGCCATGAGGTTCCTAAATGTTTATTGCGCCAGCAATGGGGCTAGCTTGCCGGCATGTTCCAGAGCGGCGAGATCGTCAAACCCGCCCACGTGAATCTCGTTAATGTAAATTTGCGGCACCGTGCGCCGCCCGGTTTTTTCCATCATCGCGGCACGCTGTTCGGGATCCAGGTCGATGCGAATCTTATCGATTTCGGCCACGCCTTTGCTTCGCAGAAGTTTTTCCGCGGCGACGCAGTACGGGCAAACCGCCGTTGAATACATCGTTATTTTCGCCATAACTTCAACCTTACCCTTGTTTTTCCAACGGCAGATTGGCTTGTTGCCAAGCCGTTAATCCACCTTTGAGCTGATAAACCTGAGTAAATTCATTTTGCTTAAGCAGTTTACATGCACCGCCCGAGCGCATACCCGCCCGACACGCGACGATCACAGGCTTCTGTTTGAATTTTTCCAGCTCTTTGAGCTTCGATGCCAATTGCGACAGCGGAATTTGTTTGGCATTGGCGATCCGCCCGGCGGCGTACTCCACCGCCTCGCGCACATCGAGAATGACGGCGTTTTTTTGATTGATGAGTTGCACCGCTTCCAGCGTACCGACTTCGACGCTTGCGCCGAGCAGTTTCTGCATTTGCGGCCAAAGCAAATAGGCGCCGCTGACAACCATGGCGACGACGAGGTACCAGTTTTCTATGACAAATTTCACGAAGGTGTTCCGTCTGCAAAGCGCAATAGTTTAGCAGGATTCCCGTACAATATCGGTTTTGCTCGGCGTGGATGGGTATGAAACGTATTGTGTTGTTGCGTCACGGCGAAAGTATCTGGAATCAGGAAAATCGCTTTACCGGTTGGTATGACGTTGACCTCGCCGACAAAGGTGTGAGCGAGGCGCGCGAAGCCGGTCGCTTGATGAAAGAGCAGGGATTCGTATTCGATATCGCGTTCACATCGGTGTTGAAGCGCGCCATTCGCACCTTGTGGTTGGCGCTCGATCAGATGGATCTGATGTGGATCCCGATCACCAAATCGTGGCGCTTGAACGAACGTCATTACGGCGCGCTGCAAGGCCTCAACAAAGCTGAGACGGCAGCGAAATTCGGCGATACGCAAGTGTTAGTCTGGCGCCGCAGTTACGACATTCCGCCGCCCGCGCTGGATAGGCACGACAGCCGTTATCCGGGCCAAGACCCGCGCTACGCGGGCCTCTCCGATAAGGAGCTGCCGTTAACCGAATGCCTAAAAGATACCGTCGAGCGCTTTTTACCTTACTGGCACGACACCATCGCCCCGCAAGTTAAAGACGGCAAGCGCGTCATCATCACCGCTCACGGCAACAGCTTGCGCGCGCTGGTGAAATATCTCGACGGCGTGAGCGATCAAGAGATCGTCGGCCTGAATATCCCGACTGGTGTTCCGCTGGTTTACGAGTTGGACGACGATCTTAAGCCGATCCGAAACTACTATCTCGGCGATGCGGAGGCGATCGCCAAGGCGCAGCAAGCGGTCGCCAACCAGGGCAAGGCAAAGAAATAAGCGGATTCCGGTGCCGGGTTTATTGAAAGTAACAATCGCCGCACTGTTAGTCGGTGTGACGCTTTATAGCTTCGCCGCGCCGACGCAAGATTTACAAGAACTACGCGAGCGCATCGAGGAACTGAAAAAAGAACTTGCCGGGCAAGAGGAATCCAAGGCCGAAGTGAGCGATGCGCTGAAGGATTCCGAGCAGGCGATCAGCGAATCGAATCGTACCCTGTCGGAACTTAGCCAGGCGCAGCGGCAAGCCAGGGCTGAGTTGAATGGCCTACAGAATAAAAGCACCGCCGTCCAAGCCTCCGTCAAACGCCGCCAAGGGCAATTGAAAAAACTTCTCACCGCCCGCTACATTCACCGCGCACGGAATTCGACGGCATTGTTACTCAGCGGCAAAGACCCGGCGGAAATTTCTCGCCTGTTGCACTATTACCAGTACATTGCCCGCGCCCATGGCCGGGGCATTCAAGCGCTGAGGGGGGATTTGGTGGAACTGAATGCGCTGACTGAGCAAGTACGAACGAAAAACGCCGAACTCCAAAGTGTCGCCACCAAGGAACGTCAAGAAAAGGTACAGTTAGAGAACAAGCGTCAAAGCAAGAAACAAGTCTTGTCCCGCATCGGCGACGAAATTAAAAAGAATCGAAAAGAGATCAACACGCTCAAGCGCGACGAAGCGCGCCTGACCAAACTGATCGAGCGCCTGGCGTTGATAATCAAACGTAAAGAGGAAGCGCGTCAAGCGGCCATTCGCGCTCAAGCATTGAAGCGCGAGGCGGAAGCGAAACGACAAAAAACGGGCGATGCCAGCAAAAAACCGAGCGTCGTCGCGCGCAACGATATTTTGCCCGACGACGACCTGGACGGTTTGGCCTTCGCGAAATTGCGCGGGCGGCTGCGTTTACCGGTGCGCGGGGAACTAACCAACCGTTTCGGCAGTCCACGTAGCGATAGCGGAATGAGTTGGTCCGGGTTGTTTATCCGGGCGCCTGAAGGTCAGGACGTGAAAGCGGTGGCGGCCGGGCGCTTGGTGTTTGCCGATTGGCTGCGCGGTTTCGGCAACTTGGCCGTTATTGACCATGGCACGGGATATATGAGTGTCTACGGCAACAACGACGCGTTATTAAAACAGGTGGGCGACAAAGTGCAGGGCGGCGAGACGGTCGCCAGCGTGGGAAACAGCGGCGGAAACCCAGAATCAGGTTTATACTTTGAGTTACGCCATCGGGGCAAACCATTCGATCCGATGGCATGGGTAGCGCGATAAATGTCGAGTCAGCTGTGCCTCAGATGCGTCAATCCACACACGGTAAGAACGATTACTTCGGAGAATAAGTATTATGAGTAGCAAAATGCAAAAAACCGGCTTGGTTTTAACGGGCGCTGTAATCGGTGTATTAATCAGCTTGAATTTTTCTGCCATCGCGGACAAACCGGCGCCAACGCCGCTGCCGGTGGAAGAACTGCGCACTTTTAGCGAAATTTTCGGCCGCATTAAGAGCGATTATGTCGAGGCGGTCGAAGATAAGAAACTCATCAAAGAGGCGATCACAGGCATGGTGTCCGGACTCGATCCCCATTCTGCTTACTTAGACGCCGACTCGTTTAAGGAGCTTCAGGTCGGCACCCAAGGTGAATTCGGCGGGTTGGGAATTGAAGTCGGCATGGAAGATGGGTTCGTCAAAGTGGTTTCGCCCATCGACGATTCCCCCGCCTTCAAAGCGGGAATGAAGTCGGGCGACTTGGTCATAAAGCTTGATGACACCGCTGTCAAGGGATTGACCTTGAACGATGCGGTCAAACGCATGCGCGGCAAACCTGGCACCAGCATTAAGTTAACGGTGTTGCGAAAAGGCGAACAGAGCCCGCTGGTTTTTAATCTGACCCGAGAAGTGATCAAAGTTAAGAGCGTGAAAGTTAAAGATCTGGAACCCGGCTATACCTCGATTCGGATTACGCAATTCCAGGAACACACCGGTGAAAATCTGGCTCAAGCGATTCAGGATACCTATCGGAAAAATGGCGGTGCGCTGAAGGGGTTGGTGCTCGATTTGCGCAACGATCCGGGCGGTCTGCTGAATTCCGCCGTCGCGGTTTCCGCTGCGTTCTTGCCGCAAGACGTGCTGGTCACCTACACCGACGGTCGCACCGAAGATTCCAAGATGAAGCTCAACGCTTCGCGTGAGCATTACCTGCGCGGTAATTTCCGCGACGACTACATCGCCAAATTGCCCGAAGGCATCAAGAAAGTGCCAATGGTGGTGTTAGTGAATGCGGGCTCCGCCTCGGCATCGGAAATCGTTGCTGGTGCGCTGCAAGATCACAAACGCGCAATCGTGATGGGGACGCAGACATTCGGCAAAGGCTCAGTGCAAACCATCGTGCCATTGGCGAATAACACCGCGATCAAGCTCACGACGGCGCGTTATTACACGCCAAATGGCCGTTCGATTCAGGCCAAGGGGATCGTTCCCGACGTGATTGTCGAAGATCCAAACTCACCCGGCGCCGAACTGGGTATTCGCGAAGCGGATTTGGAGCGGCATCTTTCCAATCCGACCGATAAAGACGCCAAGCCACAACCGAAACCGGAAGCGAAGTCCGAGGCGAAGCCGGAGCAAAAATCCGCAGCCGGGGGCGACAAAGTGAAAAAACCCGACGCCGTTGGCGCTAATGGCGAGAAACCCGACTACCAACTGGATCAGGCATTGAATCATCTAAAAGGCTTGCCGGTTATCGCGAAGCCGCAATCGACTTAAGCCTGCGTGGATGACCATGCGCTACTACGCTACAGTCGGCATATTCTGCTGTCCGAGCTGGGCGTAGAAGGTCAAGAAAAGCTCAATCAATCCCATGCGTTGATAATCGGCGCCGGCGGCCTTGGGTCTCCGGCGTCGCTTTATCTGGCCACCAGCGGCATCGGCAAGCTCACCATATGCGACGGCGATGTCGTTGACCTCACCAATCTACAACGACAAATCGTTCATCGCAACGATTCGGTAGGCGTCGCCAAAGCGGTTTCAGCGCGTCGCACGTTGCTGGAAATTAACCCCGATATCAACGTCGTCGCCGTCACCCAACGACTGACCGGCGAGGCGCTCGAACAGCGCATCGCCGAGGCCGATGTGGTACTCGATTGCTGCGACAATTTCAACACCCGCCACGCCGTGAATCGCGCCTGCGTCAAGTACAAAAAGCCGCTGGTGTCCGGCGCGGGCATCCGCTTCGACGGCCAAATTTCCGTGTTCGATATGCGCCACGACCACAGCCCTTGCTACAACTGCCTATTCTCAGAAGATCACGAATTCGAAGAAACCCGCTGCGCCGTCATGGGCGTGTTCGCACCGCTGGTCGGCATCATAGGCGCCATGCAAGCAGCGGAGGCGATCAAGGTCTTAACCGGCTGCGGCGAGACCTTGAACGGGCGGTTTTTGATGCTCGACGGTCTGACTATGGAATGGCGCTCGCTCAAACTCAACAAAGATCCGGAATGTAAGGTTTGCGGCGTGGCGGCCTTGGTCTCCACGCCATAAACCGCTAGCCATTTAGTTACTATGATGGGAGATTCAGCGCATACCCATCGCCGCCACTGCTAACAACGCAAATTCCCATTGTTTTACCTGGTTAAATTCCGTCAAGTGCGCCACGATTTCAACCTCACCCCAAATACAACATAATCAAAAACCAAAGCAATAAATTCCGCATTTTTTTATCAACTGAATTCGCAATTCATTGACAACAATCTGCGTGAAGGTGGAAACCGCCACAAAGAAGTTAGACGTCAGAAATAAGCAACTATAACCGGGAGAAAAAAGCCATGTCTGTTCTTCGTTCTGAGTCTGTTCGTGCCATATTCGCGTTGGCAATTCTTCGTGCTTTCAAACGCTATAATGGTTCTCGCACTCCTGGCAAGTTGATAAAGTATCATCAACTTGCCCTTCCTGAAAAACGGGACTCGCTCAGTTTGTTTGTCATCTCTTTGTAGAGGCGACTGCTCTGGTCGTTTCGGATTCACTCGCAACAAAAAATATCACAGTTCGTCAATCGATTCGAGAAGTTCGCGTGCATGTTTTGCGATTTCCTTGCGCGTATCGACCGGTATTTTTTCAAGGTTTTTGATCATCAACGACGTTCGCGGATTGCCGGCGAATGCGGCCTCATGTTTGTCGAGAAAATTCCAATATAAAACGGTTACGGGGCACGCATCCAAGCCCGTTTTTTGCGCTGGTTTGTATCGGCATTCTTTACAAAAATTACTCATTCGGTTGATGTAAACGCCGCTCGCGACATAGGGTTTGCTGGTGAATCTGGCGCCATTGGCGAAGAGTGCCATGCCCAGGGTGTTCGGCGCTTCGACCCATTCGACCGCGTCGACGTACATGGCGAGATACCATTCGTGCAGTGAGAATGGATTAACCTCGGCGAGAATGCCAAACATGCCTGTCACCATCAGCCGTTGGATGTGATGGGAATAACCGTGGGTCAAGGTCATCGCAATGGTTTGGCGCATACAATTCATCCGCGTCTCGCCACTCCAGTACCACTTGGGTAGCGGGCGCTGATGATCGAAATGATTGGCGCTGAGCAACTGCGGCATGTCGAGCCAATACACGCCGCGAATAAACTCTCGCCAGCCCAAAATCTGGCGGATGAATCCTTCGGCGGACGCTAAACCGACGCGATTATGTTCATAGGCCTCAAGCACCGCATCGATGACTTCGTGCGGATTGAGCAGCTTCAAATTTAACGCGGCTGACAACAGCGAGTGGTAAAGCACCGGCTCGCCGCTCCACATCGCATCCTGGAAATCGCCAAAACTCGGCAAACGGTACTTCACAAAATCGTCGAGCAACTTCAGCGCATCATCGCGCGTGACCGGCCACGCGAACGAAGCCAGCGAACCGGGGTGATCGGCAAAGTATTGTTCGATCTCAGCGATGACTTCGAGCGTGATCGAATCGGCCGCAAAGCCAATCGGGGCGCGGTGTTCAGAGGGGCCTTTGGCGCCGAATCTGCGGCGATTTTCGCTATCGAAATTCCACCGGCCACCAATCGGCTGTTTGCCGGTCATCAAAATACCGGTTTTGAGCCGCATGTTTCGATAAAAAAATTCCATGCGAAGTTGTCTGTATCCGCGCGCCCATTCGGCGAACTCGGCGCGCGAGCAGAAGAAATGATCATCGTCGCGAATCGCAAGCGTCACACCACACGCCTTGCAAATTTCGATAAGCGCGTGTTCCAAGCGATACTCACCGGGCTCGACAACGATGAGTTTTTGCGGACGATAGCGCTGCAACTTTCGTTGCAAAATATCGATCAGCGAACCAGCTTCGGTATTGAGTCGGACGTAGTCGACCGCGATATGTCGCGCCGTGAGCGATTGCGCAAAATGTCGCATCGCGGCGAGGAACGTTGCAATGCGGGCTTTGTGACTCCACACATGCGTCGCCTCACTCCCGGATTCGATCATCAGCACGCGGTCTTGGGCGATGTCGAAATCGTCGAACGCTGCGCTGCGCGCATTGAGTTGATCGCCCAAAACCAACACCAATTGGCGGGTATGTTGATTCGTCACGGTGTGGATTTCGCCTGTTCGCGGCATTTGTCTGAGCAATATTTCACGTCCGCCCAGTTGTTCACCCATTTCTTACGCCAGGTCATTGGCTTGCCGCACAGCACACACGGCTTACTTGGCAGATTGCGCTTGTTGCCGCGAAATTCAGATGCCCGTTCCATGTCTAGTCTGCGGAAATTCCCTCGGCCTCGATAACCTTCGCAAGCCCCGTTTCAAGCAGTGCGCGCGCAGCGGCGGTGGTTGAATGTAGCAATTGATGAATTTTGAAATCATCGGGAGACAAACTTTCGCACTCGCTGCTGTAAGTCTCAAACGCCACCAAACTGTTGACCAGATCGACCAAGTGATGGGGGCATTCGCATTTTACCGGCGTTGCACGAGCGGCGATTCGCGCGAGCTGCTCTGCTGAAAAGCGGCGCGCCGGGATGCCGGCTGCGTGCGTGGTCAGGTCGGCGATCGCCTTGACTTGCGTGCCTCGCGCGGTCGCGCAAGCGCGCGAAATTTCGATCACGCTAGCCGGTGCTTGCAAACATAAGATTCCCGCGCGTTCCAGTTCTTGCAAGGTTCGCCGCGTGCCAAAGCCGTATAGCACGACCGCATGTCGCGCGCCCGTTAGCGCAAGGTGCCGCCAGACGTTCGCCGGCGTCCCAGGCTGCAACGTTGCATACTCAACCACCAGTACGTCGGGCGTAAGCGCCTTCGCCTTATCGTCCAATTCGGCCGCGCTACGGAATACGCCACAAACCTCGATCCCGTTAATTGGTTCTTTGTGTTCGCCGAGCCGGATCGCGAGCGAATCGCCCAACACGACGATACGGCTTTCGAGCCCTTCGGGTACGACCGCACGCGATACTTTTCCGATCGACGCCGTCAATCGTGCGCGCAATTCTTCGATCGCCAAATGCGCCAACGTGCTGATCGGGTGGCCATTATCCACGAGCGCCTTGACCAACGCGAGACGATCAACGTCGTTTTGCGAGTACATTCGCCTGTCGCGCGCACCTTGGCGCAATGGGGTTGCGATCTTATAGCGGCGCTCCCAAATTCGCAGCGTTCCGGGGCTGATTCCCGTCAGTCGTGCGAATACGCCGATGGTGAATTGTGCCGCCTTGCCAGAATCAGTAACTAGGGTTGACATAAGATGTGCTTGCCCGACAAAAGAATATTATGGTTGATGTGTACAACGACTATACACAAGGTTTTAGCTGAAATCGAGATTTAATACTATTTTCGACATTCGATGGTGAGCGGCAAACCGCTGCAATGGCCCGCCACCCGTGGCGCCATCCGCGCGATTGCCGGCCGGCGCCATGACCCAGGCGTCCAATTGTTGGTTGGCATCGGCAAGATCGCGACATTCGCGTAGCGGCACAAAACAACTTAACAACAAGGGCTGGCACAATGCCGCGCCAAGCTGCCGGTTGAATGTCCGGCCATCCCGCAAGACTTTGACGTGCGCGCACCAGTCATCTCGTCGCTTTGCGAGTACATCCGATTGTCTCGGGTGCCTGTGCGAATGGGGATGGCGATTTAATGGCGGCGTACCAGATACGCAACGTTCCTGGAATGCTACCGGTCGGCCCCGAAAACACGCCAATGGTGAAAAGTGTGCTTGCGGCTCGACATTGCGCGGCATGGTCGACATGGGTGAATAGTCCTTTGTCGTTAACGAATACAAGTGTTTAACAAACTAGTACATATATGAGTCACACTATGTACAAAAAATGGATCAGAGCATTCATATGTCCAGCAAAAAACATTCCTAAGTGAACCG
>JANNMV010000465.1:0-2586 GCA_031398205.1 Pseudomonadota bacterium
GGGCACTGCCCATGACGCCGCAGAAGCACAAGCACGAAACGCTGCGTACCTTGGTCGATCTCACCGAAGCCGCCGCCAGCAAGCAACCCACGGTGATGCTATACGAAGATGCACATTGGGCCGACCCCTCCAGTCTTGAGGCGCTCGATCTGTTGATCGACCGCGTCAGGAATATTCCGCTGCTGATCGTGCTTACGCATCGGCCGGAGTTCCAGTCGAATTGGGGCAGCCACGGGCATGTCACGGGACTAAACCTATCCAAGCTCACGCGCGCGCAAAGCAGCGCAATCGTGTCCAAGCTCGCCAACGGGAAGGTATTCCCCGGCGAGCTGTTAGAACAAATTCTCGCTAAGACCGATGGCGTGCCGTTGTATGTAGAAGAACTCACCAAGTCGATTCTTGAATCCGGCGAGCTCAAAGACGCGGGCGATCATTACGACTACGCCGGCACGGCCCGCAGTGTCACCATTCCAGCTACGCTGCGAGACTCGCTCACGGCGCGTCTCGATCGCTCCCCCGCAGCAAAGGAGATCGCGCAGATCGGCGCGGCGATCGGGCGCGAGTTCAGTTACAAGTTGATTGCGGCCGTGGCGCCCCACACCCAAACCGCGCTCGACAGCGCGCTCAACCAGTTGACCGAATCGGGGTTGGCGTTCAGGCGCGGCGCCACGCCCGAGGCCACCTACACCTTCAAGCACGCCTTGGTGCAGGATGCGGCCTACGACTCGCTGCTCAAGACTCGGCGCCAAGCGTTGCACGCCAAGATCGCACGCGTGCTCGAAGAACACTACCCCACGACCAAAGACACCGAACCGGAGCTACTCGCGCACCATCTGACAGCGGCGGGCGAGATACAGACGGCGATTGGCTATTGGCAAAAGGCGGGGCAACTGGCGTTGAAACGCCTGGCGCTCAATGAAGCCATCTCGCACCTTAACCAGGGCATGGAGCTGATCGGGACGCTGCCGCCGTCACCGGAGCGCGACCGGAAAGAACTGGACCTGCGCACCCTGCTGGGTGCGGCCTGGCTAGCGCTCAAAGGCTGGGGAGCGCCTGAGGTGTGGACCAGCTTCCACCCGGGGCTGGGGTTGGCCAAGTCCCTCGGTCGCCGCGAGGCGTTAGTGCCGATCTTATACGGACTGTGGGCCAACGGGGAGACCCAGGGGCGCGTCGCTGAAGCCCTAGCCTGGGTAAATGAAACGCTGGCTACAGCAGAAGCCAGCCGCGATCGGGATCTATTGATCGTGGGGCACTGGACGGCATGCGTCACTTACTTTTGGCTGGGAGATTTCAACCAATCATGCCTGCATGGAGACAGAGTGCTGGCGCTGTACGACGAGGAGAAGCACCACTACCTCGCAGACATCATGAACATCGACCCAAAGACAGGCGCCGGTATCTACCTCTCCTTAGGGGCCTGGATTCTCGGCTATCAGGATCGTGCCGTGAAGGTGAGCGATGCCAAGGATGTGCACGCTCGACGGCGCGGCCACCCCTTCGACCTCGGCTATGCGCTCACGGTAGGCGGACAGGTTTGGGAATTTCGCTGCGAACGCGAGCCTTTGTTGGCACGCGTCGAGGAGGCTGAGCGGCTCGGCCGAGCGCATAATCTGCCGATTATTTCGGAAGTGCTGGCGCAGATCATAAAGGGCCTCGCCTGGCAGCGGGCCGGGCGCCTCGCGGAGGGCATCCCACAACTGCGGGGTGCAATGGAAAAGTGGAATGCGAACGGCGCCCTGCTTTGGATGCCTTACCTTCGAGCCGCCCTAGCCGAATGCCTGGCGTTGAGCGGTGATATCGAAAGCGGCTTGAATTTGATCGAAGAGAGCCTCACACAGATTGCACGGCCGGGATGGGAAGAACATTCGCACCTGGCGGAGGTGCTGCGGCTCAAAGGTTGGATGCTGCAGCAGCAGGGAAAGTTGGCGGTGGCGGAAGAGAACTATCTCGCCTCGCTCGACGTCGCACGTGAACAGCAGGCGAAGTCCTGGGAACTGCGCACCTCGACCAGCCTTGCGCGGCTATGGCAATCGCAGGGAATGCGCAAAGAAGCGCAGGACCTGCTCGCCCCGGTGTACGGGTGGTTTACCGAAGGTTTTGGTACGAAAGATTTGATTGAAGCGAAAGTGCTGATCGACGAGCTGGCGCAATGATTCCCAGTGACCCAAAGTCATGCAATGCGAATAAAGTTTCGCTTTCAGTTCGCACACCGGCTCCATCGGCCATTAAGTCGTCGTCCCCGCGAAGGCGGGGACCCAGTGACTTTTACGAGGGACACTGGATTCCCGCCGTCGCGGGAATGACAAATAGAATAAGTCCGCTTACACTTCCTGTAAAGGCAGCGGCCCGAGGCTGGCGGCTAGCCACGGGATACGCCGTATTCATGCGGCTGACGAGACATGCATGGCCACGAAGCAGGCTGGGAGCGGCTCCCAGCAACGGCAAACAAAATGTAGGTTGGGTTGAGGAACGAAACCCAACATCACTGCGTCATGGCAAACCTCCGCGCTGGAAGAGCCTGCGCGATGATTCCCCGTGACGCACGCGTGATGCATGGCAACCGGCAAAAAAGTCCCAAAGTTGTCA
>JANNMV010000520.1:0-1633 GCA_031398205.1 Pseudomonadota bacterium
GAAATCGGTCGATCGTTCATGAAAAAACACCGCGGTGTTGTTCGTGCCCTCGCGAAATCCTACAGCGTCGCCTGCAGTTTATTTCACATCCGGCTCGAAGAATACCCACTTCGCGTTAGTCCATTTTTCCTGCATGCGCGCTTCCACGATATTAATTGCGTCGACCATTTCGTCCGCCGTATAACCGCTTTTCATTTTCGCTTTCACCGCGATGACCATTTGTTCACCCCAGGCGAGGGTGATCACGCGGAACACTTTCTCCACTTCCGCCTGGGCCGCAACAAAAGTTTCGATCTCGTGGCGCAGTTCCGGCGAAACTGACTCGCCGACCATCATGCTTTTGGTTTTCACCAAAATGAAGATCGCGACGAGCATAAGCAAAACACCGATGCCGATGGAGCCCAGCGCGTCGAACAGCAAATTCCCCGTGAGCCAAGTGAGGCCGATGCCGAGTAAAGCCATGATCAGGCCGCCGAGCGCCGCGATATCTTCGCCGGTGACGACTAATAGCTCGGATTGCCGCGTGGTCCGCGCCCATTGCATTAGTGTTTGGCTGCCGCGTTCCGGCTTCAGCGCTGTGAGCGCGCCCCAAAGGGAAAAGGATTCCAATCCGATGGCGATGGTCAGAACTAACATCGCCGCGAGCGCATGTTCCAGCGGATGGGGATGTCTCAGGCGCTCGATACCCTCATAAACGGAAAACGCGCCGCCGACGAAGAACAACATCAGCGCGACAATCAGCGACCAGAAATACACCACGCGGCCGTGGCCCAGCGGATGATCATCGGTCTCCGGGCGCTTCGCCTGCTTCATGCCGAGCAGCAACAGGCCTTGGTTGGCGCAATCGGCGCAGGAGTGAATCGCCTCCGCCATCATCGAGCCGGAATTGGTCGCGACCGCGGCAATCGTTTTTGCAATTGCAATGCCGGTGTTGGCGCCGAGCGCATACAAAATTGCTTTTAGGGAACCGGACGCCATGACTGTCGTCTAGAGGATGAGCAATCGCGATTTTCGCAGGTTTGCCGTTTATCGGCCAGCGCTTGAAATTTCGTTGGCCGGACTGATATTCAGCTTAATGTCGCTACGCGGCTTAGCATCGCGAAGAAAGGAAATCAGATGGGACGATTGTTGAAGCTTGGCGTGTTGTGGCAATTTTTGAAACGGGAAGCCGCCATGGTTTGGTTCCTGCTGCGTAACCCGAAGGCGCCGCTCGCCGCGAAAGTCGTCGCTGTCGCCGCTGCGTTGTACCTGTTTTCCCCGTTGGATATTGTGACCGACTTTATACCGATTCTTGGATGGATCGATGATGCCATCATCGTCAGCGCGTTGTTGAGTTTGGCTTATCGTTTGTTGCCGCCGGATGTTTATGAGTCGTTGAAGCGGCAAGCGGCGAAGCGCACCGGTGACCGGTCGATTGACGTCACGCCGACGGCCTGAGGAAAGAGATCGTCGTCCCCGCGAAGGCGGCGACCCAGTGTGGTTAAGCAAAAGACACTGGCCGAGATTCATTGCGATCAATTGAACGTGAGATAAATTTTATCGTCTTGCGACGGATACGAAAACCGCACTTCGTTTCCCGCTTTGACCCGTTTGCCGCAACCGTCGTATTTCCATTTCTCCCAGCTTAAAGAGG
>JANNMV010000550.1:0-1792 GCA_031398205.1 Pseudomonadota bacterium
TGGGAATCCGCCATCGTCATCGCAACTGCCCGCCCCTCACCCGCCTTCGGCACCCTCTCCCCGTTGGGGAGAGGGGATTTACGCGATGCATTTCAGCGCTTTGAGGAAGAAATCCTCGCTGCCGAAATTGCCGGATTTAAGTGCCAGCGCGATTTTGGTTTCGGCTATGCTCATGGTCCACGGCACGCCGGGATCGATTTGTGGGCCGATTTGCAGGGCTTTCACTTTCAATGCGCTGACCACCGCGCCGGACGTTTCGCCGCCGGCGATGACGAATTTGCGCACGCCTAAAGCGACTAAACCCTGCGCGATTTTTCCTTGCGCCGTTTCGATCACTTCGCTCGCACGCTCTTTGCCGAGGGCAAGTTGCGCTTGCTTTACCTCTTCGGGTGAGGCGCTGGCATAAATTAGTATCGGGCCTTGAGTGAGTTTGGCTTTTGCCAAATCGAGCGCTGCGGACACTTGGTCTTCGCCGGCGGCAAGTTTCAACGGATCCAATTTGAAGGATGGATGAGTACGCTGCATGAAGGCGATTTGCCCTAAGGTTGCAACCGAGCAACTGCCGGCAATCACCGCAGCCAGGCCGCCGACTTCGGGAAGCGTATCGGCCTTGGCGTTGGCCGCGAGCAGTCCGGCGCGACGAAAATTCTCGGGTAATCCAAGCGCCATACCTGAGCCGCCGGTGATGAGTGGCAACGCTTCGCAGGCTTCGCCGAGAGCGAAAAGGTGCGCGTCCTCCGTGGCATCGAGAATCGCGTAGCGGTAGCCGTCCCTAATCAGTTTCTCCATTGCCGCACGAATTGCGCTAACGCCCTGCTTCACCGTACTGAGTTCAACCAATCCTACCTTGCCGGATGTTTGCCGTCCGAGCACACGCACCAGGCTCGCATCGGTCATCGGCGTAAGTGGATGGTGGCGCATCGGCGAATCGGACAACAGCACATCGCCGACGAATAAGTGGCCTTTGTAAATCGTGCGCTTATTTTCCGGGAAGGCCGGACAGGCAACGCTGAAATTTCCAACGCCTTCAAGCAATGCGTCCGCGACGGGGCCGATGTTGCCCTGGTCGGTGGAGTCGAAGGTCGAGCAATACTTGAAGAACAGTTGCTTCGCGCCACGGCGTTGCAGCCAGCGGCGCGCGGCGAGCGATTCGGCGATGGCGTCTTGCAGCGGCGCGGTGCGCGATTTCAACGCAATAACAATCGCATCGGCATCGGGAACCTGCGCATTATCATCCGGCACGCCGAGCAATTGCACCGTGCGCATGCCATTACGCACCAGGGTGTTGGCGAGATCCGTGGAACCGGTAAAGTCGTCGCCGATACAACCTAGCAAAAGTGGAGAAGTCATGAAAGAAACTTGATTAATTTATCTGCCACGCCAGAACCCGCGTGGATGTTGGCTGCTAGCAATGCATACGCTGCAACCCGCATGTACATTGCCTTTCAGAGCAACCCGTTAGAACGAATGCAACTTGAGAAACTGGCGCTATTTTAACTCAGGACAGACGACCGGAATTTTTACCTCTAGCGCGATTTCCTGCGGCGACATACGCGCGCGATAAGCGATCACCTCGACACCACTTGCCAAGGCCAGGCGCAAGGTTTTTCCATAGACTGCATCGATGGCATCGGCGGGGCGTACTTCATGTACATCGCCACGCTGCACGCAAAACACCAACACGCTACGAAATCCCTCGGCCACCATGGCGATCAGCTCGCGCAGATGTTTGCGGCCGCGCTCGCTCACGGCATCGGGAAATAAAGCGATGCCATTGTCGACCGCGGCGGTG
>JANNMV010000089.1:0-2340 GCA_031398205.1 Pseudomonadota bacterium
ACCTCGGTCGCCAATTCCGGCGTCTTGCACAGCGTTAAGAAATTGCCGGCGCGTTTGCGCGTCGCGTTGTACTCCGGCAGATAACGGCCAGCCTGGCGCATGATCCAGATCGGGGTATACGGCGTCGGTTCGAGCCGTAGCGCGCGCAGGAAAGTGTCGTTTTTAAGCGTTTGCATCCCTGGATTTTAACCTACCGGCCTCGCCCCGAGGCAAGCACATCGCGGCAATGCGGCAATGCATCGCCAGGAGCCAGCATCCACGGGGTGGCCTAGGGCCATGCGACTCCTAGGCCATCCCCATTCAGACAAGCGTTACGGATGCGGACCCCACGGCGCGGCGGTCAGCAACTTCACTTCCTGCGTCACCACCAGCGGCCGAAACTTCAGCGCGAATCCTTCGATGAAATCTTTATTCACGTATAGCGACGCCCAGTGCGCACGACGCGCCGCATCGTCATCGAATTTCCACAGATGGACGAGTTGATTGATCTGCCCCGTATCCGCTTGAAAATAGCCGACCAGATTTTTGTCGAAGCCGCCTTTTTGCAAAGCCGGAAAACCCAGTTCCGTATAAAGCTTCACGGCTTCGCCCATTTTGCCTACGTAAAGCGAGTAGGTTCGCAATTCATATATTGCCATTATGTCTCCTCCGTTAGTTTGTTTTCGATAACCCTTATGATCCCACATTATGGGAACGCGACGGCATCGGCAATGATTTGGCAACATAACAATGCCTGTGCTACAGTTGTGCTACAAACTATTTTTTGCGCCCACCATGACCACCACCACACTGCGCTTACCGGCGAATTTAAAGCAACGCATCGACAAGCTCGCCAAATCCTCCGGCACGTCCGCTCACAGCTTGATGCTCGAAGCCATTGCGCAAAAAGCTGACGAGCTGGAACTTAGAACCGCTTTTCACGCGGAAGCGGACGCGCGCCTCAGCGAACTACTGACCAGCGGCGTGGGAATGGATTGGAGCGACATGCGCACCTATCTGAGCGCGCGAGCAAACGGAAAAAAACCGAAAGCACCTAAAGTGCGCCCATGGCGCGCATAGTTTTAGCGCCACAAGTTCAAGCCGATATCGATCGAAGTGTCAATTTCCTATTTGAACACACACCGGATATCGCCAACGAACGAGTGGCGGCAATTATTGCGGCTATCGATATCTTGGCAACGAGCCCACGCATCGGTCGACCTACCGACGCCGGCAAGCGCGAACTCATTATTGCGACCGGCACGGGCGCTCATGTCGCGCTATACCAATATGTTCCGGAACTCGATATCGCGTTTGTGCTCGCGATCCGTAGCCAGCGGGAAGCGGGCCATGCTGGTCTGTAGGGTGCCGCACGGCGCACGTGGGTAATTGATTGCCTGAGGCGCGAAATAAGTCCGCGTGCGCGGTGCGCACCCTTCGCTTGCTCAGTCGCCCCGATGGGTTCCCGGTTGTCGCCTATTGCCCTTATGATCATTCTGGCCGTCGTTTTTATGCCTGCCGGCCACTTCCTGGTCTTGTGCCTTCTGCTTTTGCTCGGCAACCTCGTCAACCCGAGGCGGTTTCGATTGCTGTTGTTGCTGATTGAAGTCCTTGCTTTGCTTTGCCATACTTTTCTCCTGACCAAAGTTATGCGGGACAGCGCTCAAAAATCCGATTGCTGTGATATTTTGAGCTTCGGCTACCGCATAAGGTTCATCGATCGATCCAGTCCGTGTTCGTCTGCTGCTGCTTAAGAGCGCGCTGCCTGGCCGCGGCGTAACCCATGCTCCGCCAGAACCTCGCGTAGCATCTCGATCCGATCGGTCCCCCAAAATACTTCGTCGCGGAAGATAAAAGTCGGTACGCCGAATACGCCGCGTGCTTCGCCGGCTTTTTGAATGGCGGCGAAAGTTTGTTTGCCCTCGCCTTGTAAGAACACCTCGAAACCGCTTAGCGGCGCACCGGCATTTTCCAGCGCGCGCTTTACTTCCTCAACGTCCTCGATATCGAATTCACGATTCCAGAATTTCGGCAGTACGCCGTCGTGGAATTCGCGAAACACCTTGTGTTGCTGCGACCACAACATGGCTACGCTGACGACAGTGGGATCGTAAATTTTCACGGTGCCGCGAATGGTTAAGCCTTTACGTTTCGCTAGGCGACGGCAATCCATGTAGAGATATTTGACTTTCATCCACTCGCGCGGCGGGCGTTGTTCGACGCTGCCGCCGTAGGAGCCGGTGAGGTCGGTGTAAAACGGATACCACTCGAGCGTGATGTCGAAATCTTGCTCGAGTTGGTAGGCTTCGTCTTTCGCTAAATAGGAATAGGGGCTGCGATAGTCGATGTAAAGCGCGACTG
>JANNMV010000090.1:0-3218 GCA_031398205.1 Pseudomonadota bacterium
GCTTCCATGACTACCGCCAGACCATCGGGACTCACTTTATTCATTAGTAACTCGGCGATTTGCGTAATGGCTTCTTCCTGAATCTGCGGTCGACTCATGATCCAGTTGGCAAGCCTGGAATACTTAGATAACCCGATTAGATTGGAATGTTCGTTGGGAATCAGTCCGATCCAAAGCCGCCCTATGATCGGACAAAAATGGTGACTGCAGGCGCTGCGTACGGTGATTGGCCCAACAATCATCAACTCATTAAGGCGTTCAGCGTTCGGGAACTCGGTGACCGGTGGCGCGGCTTCGTAGCGTCCGCGAAATACCTCTGTTAGGTACATTTTAGCGACACGGCGGGCTGTATCGCGGGTGTTATGGTCACTTAATGTGTCGATCACTAGGCTTTCGAGAACCGCCTGGAACTTGCTCGCAACTTCTTCGTGCAACGCGTCGATTTCGCTTGGGTTGATGTACGCGGCGATGTTGTCGTTGGCGTGATACCGTTGCTTGGCACGCTGCAAACGAGCGCGAACTCTTGCCGAGACCGGTAGAGCTGAATCATCAAGGGGGGATAAGGGTTCGCTCATGATCCTTCTTCATTACTGGACAAGCACGGTTTAACGTGCGAGAACTGTGACACTAAACTGTTAATTCAGTTTACAGTACTAAGTCAAAAATTGTCGAGCGTTGCAATCGGCCAAGGGATGTAGTGTAGTTTTGCAACGTCCATTTTCTTGCTGACAAGTAAAGCCCGAACAATCGCATCACCGTCTTTCGCTAACAAACATGGTAGCAATAGCACATGCGATCTTCGTGAATCCGATACTTTCTCTCACACTCGCTTTTCTCGACGGCGCCGCCAGGTTGATCTTGCGACCCTGAGCAGTCTTCACCAATGACGCCCTCTTGTCCACCTCCTTGGTAGCCCCAAGCGGCGGTCTGGGTATTGAGCCAGTAGCGTCCATCCGGTACGGGTGAACCGCAGTTGAGCGCGTCCAAGACTACGAGCTGTGCTTTGTTCATCCAGGCGCCATTGACGATGACTTGACGCGACATTTGTTGGGCAAGTACGGGCAAGCACGCAGCGATTGCCACGCTAAGGATCCACATACGCACATGTTGTAGGATAGAAATAATCATCTCGATCTCCTTTCGTCACCCGACGTGGTTAGCAAACTTGTGCGTACGTTGCGCGCGTCGGGAAGAGAATAATGGCGACAAAATTGGCGCCCTCAGCCTCCGCTATCATGTTCTGTCTTCATGGCAAACCCGCTCTCGCTCGCTTCATTTTTTCGATAGCAATGGAAGAAGTTGTGATCAGAGCCGATTGTGTGCTTGCCAGCTTATCGGAGCCCTTTTATGAAAACGACACTGGCACCATCGTCCGACAGCGAGGGCTGTGCGCAATCGGATCCGTCGCAACGGCTCACCGGACGCGGCGCTGCATCGCCTTGCTTCACGTAGACCTCGAGCCATTCTGTTTGCCCCCCAGTGACGCTCGGCTTAGTCTCGGTTTTCAAATAAAGCTTAGTCTGGTCGAATACCCGCTCGTGGCCGCGTAGATGCGCCAGCAGTCGCCGATCTTGCTGCGAGTCGTGGGCGATGTGCGTGATCTTTCCGCTGGCCAAGGATAAGACACCGATCGCCGATCCGCCATCCTGATTCGTCTTCAGGAGTAGCAGCTTGTCATCGTCGCCTTTGGAAAAACCGACTAGCTTCTCCACGCCCGGGAGCGTATGTAAAGCCTTAGGAACGCCGCCCGTCACAGCAATGCGCACCAGTGTTTCACCCGCAAGCACGAGCACGCTCGCGCCGCCCGGCGCGAAAACCGGCCAGCGATAGCCTGCTCCGCTGCCTACTTGAGTGGCGTCGCCTTCGCCTAAACGAACCATCCAGATTTCGCCGGAATCGACCGCGTCGCCGGGGCCTTTCATTTGGCTCGGCGTGGCCGAAATTCCCAAAAAGCCCAACAGGCGCTCGAGCACCCCTTCGGCGTGACACGCGGGGGAATCCAGCAAAGCCGCCGCGAGCAGCAAAATCATCCCAGCGTGGCGGATTTTCATTCTAAGGCGCTCATGGCTTGGCAAAAAGTTCAGTCAGAATACGATCGTAGCCGATGATCTCGGTTTTCTTGACATCCTTTTGCTTGATCGTCACCAGCGAACGTGCGCTGCCGCCGTTACGTCTGCGCAGGAGAAAAGTGAGTCCTTCTTTGCCTTCCCATACCAGCCACGCGTCCTCATTCGGGGCGAGCGGTTTCTCGCCGTCCACGGTCGCCACGCGCGGCAGATATTTGTCCGCCAGCAAGTAGCCGTAGTTCACCGGCAGAAGCAGAATCTGCGCCATGACGAGAAATGTGAAAACCGCGAACAGACCACGCGACCATGGCGCGGCTCTTTCCTTGCTTGCGAGGTAGAGCAGAAGCGCGAGCGACACCAGCGCGGCCACGATCAGTCCAGAAAAATACAGCTCGAACAGGTTTTCATTCTTCGCTAGCAAGAGATCGGCAAGCCACGGCGATTCGCGCGGGAAGCTCGGTCTCAACAGCAGATTGCTGAAGAAAAAGCATTGCTTCATGAGAAGCTGAATCACAGCGACCGAGAACACGATGCCAATCAACGCGAGGCGGTTCGGCGCCGACCACTTAGAACGCTGCCACCACGATGATACTGGCGAAAGACCCCGGCGGCGCGCCCACCGGTAAGGCAGAAACCCTATCGCGATCAATAGGAGGCAGAGCATGATCAACGTGGTGGCGGTCGAAACCAGGTAGACCAGGAACCGGGCGCCGGCAAAAATATAACGCTCGTCCAACACCGCGAGATCGGTGGATAGGCCGAAAGCGGTCAAATAAAAACGTATGGTGAGGTAACCGAATAGATACAGCAAAAAACTCCCCGCCACGCTGTAGGCGCCCCAATTGCCGCTCAAGCTGGTGAGCTTGTCGGCGATGCCGGAGAAGGCGCGTTCGGTGCTCATCGTGCGATTAGTGCGAATGCGGCCCAATAATACGGATGACTAAAGTCTGGGTGCGATTTGACGGCACGCAACGCGAGACGCGCAGCTTCCGCGAGTGATTTCGCTTGCGCCGCGCGATAAAAAGTCTGCATCCACAATGCCGTGGAGTCGGAGTCGACCTCCCATTGCGACAATACCAGGCTCGCGGCGCCGGCGTAAAGCAGCGCGCGTGTCAGGCCGATGACCTCATCGCCGCGGGTCACTTCGGCTTT
>JANNMV010000656.1:0-3075 GCA_031398205.1 Pseudomonadota bacterium
GTCGCCTACGGCGTAAACGTTGTTGGTTGTCGTGCGGCACTGCGTGTCGACTTGAATGAAGCCTCTGGCGTCGAGTTTGATGCCGACGGCATCGAGATTTAGTCCCGTCGTGTTTGGCGCGCGGCCGACGGCCATGATGAGTTTATCGACGACTAATTGTTTCGCGCCGTCCGCGCCTTCGTAGTTCACGGTGACTTGGTTTTTTGCCGTCGTGACGGTTTTGATTTTGACGCCCAGCTCAATCACCAAAACTTGTTCTTTGCTGAATATCTTGCGCGCTTCGACGGCAATTTGCTCATCGACCGCACCGAGAAATTCCGGCAACGCTTCCAAGATCGTGACTTCAGCGCCGAGGCGTTTCCATACACTACCCATTTCCAGGCCGATGACGCCGGCGCCGATCACGCCGAGTTTTTTTGGAACGCTAGGAATGGCAAGCGCGCCCTCGTTGTCGAGGATTAACTGGTTATCGACTTTCGCAAACGGCAGCGCGCGCGGCACAGAGCCGGTGGCGATCACGACGTGTTTCGCGGAAATCGATTCGCGCTTATCGCCGTCGACGACTTCGATTTGATAGGTATCGCCACCACTGACAAAACGGCCTAGACCATGCATGGAAGTGACTTTATTCTTCTTCAACAAAAAACTAATCCCGCCGGTGAGCTGATCGACGATTCTGTCTTTGCGCGCGAGCATTTTCGCCAGATCGAGCGTGACACCTTGAATCTGAATGCCATGATCGGCAAAACCATGGGTCGCGCGATGATAATTTTCCGAGGATTCAAGCAAGGCTTTGGATGGAATACAACCGACGTTTAAACACGTACCGCCCAGGCTGGGTTTGCCCTTGAGGTTTTTCCAGTTGTCGATACACACCGTGCTGAAGCCAAGCTGGGCCGCGCGAATCGCCGCGACATAACCGCCGGGACCAGCGCCGATGACGGCGACATCGAAAGTTTGAGACATTTATAGAGCCCGTGAAAGGTGAAGGGTGAAAGGTGAAGAATGAAAACGTAGAGATATCACGCGAGGTAGATATTGCTTTTCACTTTTCACCCTTCACCGCTACTAAAGTTCGAGCAGCAGTCGCGCCGGATCTTCCAACGCATCTTTCATCGCGACCAGCGACAGCACCGCTTCGCGGCCGTCGATGATGCGGTGATCGTAGGACAGCGCGAGATAATTCATTGGGCGAATGACGATTTGGCCGTTCTCGACGACCGGCCGTTCTTTGGTGGCGTGCACGCCGAGGATCGCCGATTGCGGTGGATTGATAATCGGTGTCGACAACATCGAACCGAACACGCCGCCATTGGAAATCGAAAAGGTGCCACCAGTCAATTCTTCGATAGTGAGTTTGCCGTCTTGCGCGCGCGCGCCGAAATCGGTGATGCGTTTTTCGATGTCCGAGAACGACAAGCGATCGGCATCGCGAATGATCGGCACCACTAGGCCGCGCGGGCTGCCGACGGCGATGCCAATGTCGTAGTAACCGTGATAGATAATGTCGTTGCCATCGATTGAGGCATTGACCAGCGGGAATTTTTTCAGCGCGGCAACAGCAGCTTTGACAAAAAACGACATGAAGCCGAGCTTCACGCCGTGTTCCTTCTCAAATTTGTCTTTGTACTTGGTGCGCAAATCCATCACCGGCTGCATGTTGACTTCATTGAACGTGGTCAAAATCGCGGCGGTGGATTGCGATTGCACCAAGCGCTCGGCGATTCGCGCGCGTAAGCGCGACATGGGGACGCGCTGCTCGGGGCGACCGGAAATGCGCATCGAGGTGACATTCAAAGCTTCGACCGCAGGCGCTGCGGGTTTTGCTTCGCCATGGGCGATGACATCGCCCTTCGTCACGCGTCCACCGCGGCCGGTGCCCGCCACATCGGCGGCATTCAATCCTTGCTCGGCAAGCATCTTGCGCGCTGCCGGTAAGCTATCGGGCTGCCCGGGTGGCCTAGGGCCAAAGCCAGGCGCAGCTTGGCTTGCAGCCACGGCAGGCTTGGCAGCCGCACCCAGCTTGGCTGCTGGCGCAGCGGCTTTTGCGATCGCTGCTTTTGCTTCGGTATCGATCGATGCGATTACTTCGTTGCTAATGACCGTGCCGCCATCGGCCTTGGCGATTTTTACCAACACGCCTGACATCGGCGCCGGCAGCTCCATCACTACTTTGTCAGTTTCGATATCGATCAAATTTTCATCGCGCTCGACGTAATCGCCGGGCTTCTTGTGCCACGTGACGAGCGTCGCCTCTGCGACCGATTCGGACAACTGCGGAACTTTGACATCGACAAGCATGTTCTCTCCAGAAAATTACTTAATGGGCGTGAAACTCAACGCGGCCTCAAGCACCGCTTTTTGCTGTTCATTGTGCTTCGCCAAATAGCCGACGGCGGGCGAGGCCGACGACGGCCGCAAGGCATAAGTGAGCTCTTGATCTTCACGCATGTCACGCAAAATGTAATGTTGAATGCGGTGCCACGCGCCTTGATTCCCCGGCTCCTCTTGCGCCCAAACGACGCTCTTGGCGTTCGGATAACGTTGCATCTCAGCCGCGAATTCTTCGTGCGGAAACGGATACAGTTGTTCGAGGCGAATAATCGCAATATCGTCGATGTTGCGCGCGCGCCGCTCGGCGAGCAAATCGAAGTAAATCTTGCCGCTGCACGCGACGACGCGTTTTGCTTTTTTCACATCGAGCGTATCGATCTCTGGAATCACTGGCTGGAAGCCGCCGGTGGCTAATTCCTTCAAATCCGACGTCGACTCTTTGCGCCGCAATAGACTTTTTGGCGTGATGACAATCAAGGGTTTGCGCATCGGCCGAACCATTTGCCGCCGCAGTAGATGGAAGAACTGCGCGGGCGTGGATGGCACGCACACTTGAATATTGTGCTCGGCACAGGATTGCAAATAACGTTCCAGCCGCGCCGAGGAATGCTCCGGACCTTGGCCTTCGTAGCCATGGGGCAACAGCATGGTCAAGCCGCATAGCCGACCCCATTTAGTCTCGCCGGAGCTGATGAATTGATCGATCACGACTTGAGCGCCATTGGCGAAATCACCGAACTG
>JANNMV010000007.1:0-2594 GCA_031398205.1 Pseudomonadota bacterium
GTGCCGAATTTGTCGGGCTCACGGTACCGAATCGATATGTGTTTGGCTGTGGCATGGATGTTTACGGCGCCTGGCGTAATCTACCGGCCATTTATGCTTTGAAGGAATCTTAATGCTTGCAGTCATCGGTGGGTCCGGACTCACACAACTAGAAAATTTGCAGATTACCCATCGCCAAATTATTCGCACGCCCTACGGCGAACCCTCCGGGCCGCTGACGTTCGGACGCATTCGTTCGCAGGAAATCATCTTCCTCGCGCGTCACGGCTATGGCCATACTATTGCACCGCACGAGGTGAATTACCGCGCCAACCTTTGGGCGTTGCATTCTCAGGGCGTAAAGGATGTCATGGCGGTTAATTCTGTCGGCGGTATTCATGCGACGCTTGCACCCGGTGTCATTGCACTACCCGATCAGATTCTCGACTACACCCACGGCCGTAAGCACACTTATTTTGAAGGTGCGGACCGTCCCGTTACCCATGTGGATTTCACCCATCCCTATTGCGAAACGCTGCGCACTCGATGCATCGCCGCAGCCAAGCGTGCCGCCGTGCCGATGATATCGGGAGGGGTGTATGCCGCGGTGCAGGGACCGCGCTTGGAAACCAAAGCCGAGATCAATCGGCTCGAACGCGACGGCGCGACGATGGTGGGTATGACCGGCATGCCGGAGGCCGGGCTGGCGCGGGAGCTTGAGCTTTGTTACGCGGCCATGACGGTCGTGGCGAACCATGCCGCAGGGCGCGGCGCTAGCAGCGAAAAGATCGAGTTCGCGGCCATTTTCAAAGTGTTGGAAGAGGGGATGACGCAGGTTCGGCATATTCTCGAGGCCTTGGTGACCGAATAATGGCGATACAAAAAGTACTGAAAATGGGCGATCCGATCCTGCTGCAAGTAGCGGCGCCGGTGGCGAATTTCGATTCGCCCGAGTTGCATGAACTGTTGAGCGACATGCGCGATACCATGGCGGCGCTGAGTGGCGCCGGCATCGCGGCGCCACAAATCGGCGCGAGCCAGCAGGTGGTGATTTTCGGCATCGACCACAATCCGCGCTATCCCGACGCGGAAGCCGTTCCGTTTACGGTGTTGATCAATCCGACGCTGGAATTTATCGGCGATGAATTAGAAGAAGGCTGGGAAGGCTGCTTGTCGGTGCCCGGCATGCGCGGCATGGTGCCGCGTTACAAGCAATTGCGCTATCGCGGCTTCGATGAAAAAGGCCAAGCGATCGATCGCACGGTCAACGATTTTCATGCGCGCGTGGTGCAGCACGAATGTGATCATCTGATCGGTATGCTTTATCCGATGCGCATTAAAGACTTTCGTAATTTCGGATTTGTTGATACGCTATTCCCCGGGCAGGACGTTATAGACGAATAGAAACGGATCTCGCTATGTCAGAGCCGCAAGCCATCCCCGCTACACAAAACTTCCCCGCGCTATTGCGCATCACGCATATTGTCTATGGCCTTCTCAGCTTAGGCTTGCTGCTCGGCTGGTTTCCAGCCGTCATCGGCGTGATCCTCAACTACGTCAAGCTCGAAGACGTGCAAGGGACTTGGCTCGAATCCCATTTCCGTTGGCAGATACGCACGTTTTGGTGGGGCTTATTGTGGGCGGTCATCGGCATCATTACCTGGTTGATTGTCATCGGCTGGTTCGTCTTAATCGCTGACGGCGTATGGATTCTCTATCGCGTTATTAAAGGCTGGCTGAATTTGAACGAGAGCAAGCCCATGCCCGGCGCCTCAAGCCCATTCAAGACTTGATCGTTTCCCCATCAAAAGTGCACGCGCCAGGCGGCAAGCAGGGATTGCCTCCTGGCGCCGCATGCTCGGAGAGCCGCGCTGGTACTGCCTCTCAGGCCAACCCAAAAAAGCTGTTATTCTGAGCAAAGTGAAGAGTCTGCTTTGCACGCCCACTGACCGACTCCGTTAACGCATGCCGACCACTTCTGAGAATGACCCAACACAAATCGGCGCGCAAGGCGCAGCGGCAGCGCTACGGCCGGGCAGCGTAGTGATTATGAGCAGCGCGGTTGCGCCCGATTACGCGATGGCGCTGGCCGCGCGGCTGGCGCAACACGGTGTCAGCATGCTCGATGCGCCGGTTTCCGGCGGTCCGGCGCAAGTTGGATATTCGACGATCGCATCGCGCGCGTGCTGAAAGAGGATAACGCCGTAAATGCCGCGTTGGCGATGTTTTCCGACGCTTCCGAGGCGAGATTATCGGTGACGCAATTGTTGCCCGGATAAAGTGGGGCGCAATCGGGTAACTTACTTCCCCGGATTCCATTTCATTCTATCCATACGCTTGCTGACGAGATGGTATTCATGCTGGAATCGTAAATTATCGGACGACAATTTTGAATTCAATTCGGATCGAACAGCGTAAATGAAACGCCCCCACGAACGAACCGTGGGGGCGTGATGTAATGCGTATGACGAGTTACTTACTTCTTCATGCTCATTTGCTTGAAATTTTCTTCCGCCTTCATCAGCATTTTTGCTTGATCGTCCATGAACATTTGCTTCGGCTTTGCGCCGCTGAAGCAATACATTTTTTCACCAATCATCATGTTGATGGAACAA
>JANNMV010000103.1:0-2402 GCA_031398205.1 Pseudomonadota bacterium
GGTTTTCCGTTTTCCAGAATCGTATCGGTGAGGGCAAGCACGCGATCGGTAATGAGGCTGCCCGACACCGCCGCGACTTTGATGCCGCGCGCGCCAAACTCGTTGAGCCAATGCACAATGCGCTGGGCCGCCCCGATGGGATTGATCCAACCTTGATTGCTGATAATTTTGGCGCCGCGTTTGATGCAAGCGGGCAACACGGCCTGCATGCGATCGTCGAGATAAGTATCGTAACCGGGAAAGCTCGGATCGCGCCGCGAACGTACTTGCGCCGCGGAAATCGTCGCCTCGGCCATGGTTTCGAAACACAGATAATCGAGATCGCCGTGCTCTGCGTTGAGGCGGGCCGGCTCGATGCGGTCGCCCCACCAAGCCGAGCCAGCGCCAATGCGTAAGGTTTTGCTCATGAATTCATTTTAATTTTGAAAGGATACTCGGCATCATACCCGCAATGACTGTTAATAAATGTCATCCTGAGCAACGTGAAGGATCTGTTTTCTCCGCCGCAAAAGCAGATCCTTCGCTGCGCTCAGGATGACATGTATAAAAATTATGCGACGCGCAGCGCTCACCCAAGCAATTGGCCATGACATAGGCCAGCGGGCTCGTCCCGCTTGCCTGGCCCTAGGCCACCCGGTCGTGGCGCAGCATGCCTGGAGAGGAACTATCCATGAGGGTCTTCAGGCATGCCAGTCAATGTAGGGTGCATTCATGCACCTTTACCATTCACTGGTGCATGAATGCACCCTACATTATTTTGTTTTGAATATGACCACATGCTGCCACGGCAGTGTGTGCGCGGTGCGTACCCAAATCAATCCATTGAGTTCCGCTTCACGGCGAATCTGTGATTCGCTCATTTTATGCAATGCCTTGATTGGCACCCGAGGGTCTTCCGCGCGGTATTCGACAAACACCACCCGGCCGCCGGGCCGCAACGCGCGCGTGATGCTGGCCAGCATTTCGCTCGGGAATTCTAACTCGTGATAGACGTCGACCATGATGGCGAGATCCGCGATGCCGTCGGGAAGTGTCACGGATTTTTCCGTGCCGAGTATCGGTTTGATATTTCCGAACTCAGTTTTCTTTGCAACACGATTAAGCATCTCGACCATCTCGGGTTGAACATCGATCGCGAAGACTTTGCCCTTGGGCCCAACCAGCGCGGCAATGCGCCGCGCGTAATAGCCGGTGCCCGCGCCCACATCCACCACGTCCATGCCGGGTTCTAATGTGAGTTCGCGCAACAACAAATCGCCGCGCTCTTCCCGCTCGCGTTCCTCGCGCTCAAGCCACTGCGCGCCTTGCCAACCCATGACCTGGGCGATTTCTCGGCCCAGATAGCTTTTGCCGATGCCGTCGGGCGTTGCGGGAATGGTGCTGTAGCGATTCGCAGTGGATTCCGACGCAGCAGCCCATCTAAAAATGAATAATAAAAAAACGATCGGCAGAATTACCAAAATACGCCCGCTTTGTTGACTCGCGCTAAACATCAGTGTGATCCAAGATCTGCAACTGTGCGAGCCGTGCGTACATGCCGCCTTGGTCCAGCAACTGGCTCGGTGAACCCGACTCAATCACCTTGCCGCCATCGAGCACAATGACGCGATCGGCGCGGCGCACGGTGGAGAGGCGATGGGCAACAATCAAAGTGGTGCGATGCTGCGCGGCCGATTCGATGGCGCGTTGCACCGCTTGTTCCGATTCCGCATCGAGGGCGCTGGTGGCCTCGTCGAGCAACAGCAGCGGCGCGTCCTTGAGAATGGCGCGGGCGATGGCGATGCGCTGGCGCTGGCCTCCGGACAAGCGCACACCGCGTTCGCCGAGAAACGTTTGGTAGCCCTGCGGCAAGGTCTCGAGAAAGCCGTGGGCTTGGGCGGCTTGCGCGGCCGCGATCACTTCAGCGTTACTCGCGCTGGGTTTGCCATAGCGGATATTTTCCATCGCATCAGCGGAGAAAATCACGGTGTCTTGAGGAACGATGGCGATGGTCGCGCGCAACGCGGCGAGCGGCCACGCGGGCAGGGCGAGGCCATCGATCGTGATGGTGCCGGACTGCGGATCATAGAAACGCAACAGCAGTTGGAACAGCGTGGACTTGCCGGCGCCCGATGGACCGACGATGGCGATGGTTTCGCCTGCCACCACGCTAAGCGATAAACGATCCAAGGCCGGCGCGAGCGGCCGCGAGGGATAGTGGAATAGCACGTCGTGAAACTCGACTCGCGCGCCGCCGCGGGTCTGTGGAATTTCCGTTTGCCGAATCGGCGATATGATCTGCGGCACGGCGGTGTACAACTCCAGCAATCGCTCCGTCGCGCCGGTGGCGCGCTGCACGTCGCCGATCACTTCGGCCAGCGCACCGACCGATCCGGCAACCAGCGCGACATATAAAATCGCTT
>JANNMV010000141.1:0-1601 GCA_031398205.1 Pseudomonadota bacterium
GATACAGCCCCGGAGAGCGCACCACGCGAACCGGGCGAAGGTCGCAGCAAGCGCGGGCGCCGTGGCGGCCGTCGCGAACGCGGTGAGCGCCCGCAGGGAGAACGCAACGTTCAGGAAAATCTGCCTGGGATGGGTGATGAACAGCACAGTGCAGAAGTAGGCGCTGCGCAGGCCGGCCAACCTGTTGCCCCGGCTGCGCGCATAGTCGATGCGCCGCCGCGTGCCGCGGAAGTGCGATCAGCCGAGTCCAAGGAACAGCCGTTTGAAGCCCATCACGAATTTGTGCCCGAACGACAGGCGCGCCCGGTCTCCGACGAATCTCATTCACAACCCACGGCATCGCCTCAAGACGTGCCTGTCAGCACGAATGGTGACGCGTCTGCGGTTCAGGGTGAGTCCGGCGATGAAGCACGGCCAGCGCGAAATCCGCGTCGTCGGCGTCAGTTCGGTGGCCGGCATGAGCGTCCGGCCGCAGCGGAATTAGTCATCGTTGAAACCGACCCCGATCGCCAACCCGTGGCAGAACCGGTAGCGGAAATGGCGCCGGAGACGCCGCGCCGCGATCGCCCACCGCGTCGGCCGCGCCACAGCGCGGCGCCTGTTGAACCGTTGATGCAGGTGGAAACGCAAAAATTGGATAATTAGCCCATGGCCACCGCGATCGATTTTTATTTTGATTTCACTTCGCCTTACGGTTACCTGGCGGCAGAGCGCATTGATGCGCTCGCCGCGAAATACCAACGCGAAGTAAATTGGCACGCCATTTTGCTGGGCTTTATTTTCAAACAAACCGGGCAAGTACCGCCGATGCAAGTGCCGTTAAAGGGTGAGTATGTGATCCACGACATGGCGCGCAGTGCGCGCTATGTCGGCGTTCCACTCAATTTCCCGACGGAATTTCCGAAAATGACGATTGCGGCGGCGCGTGGTTTCTATTGGTTGAACGACCAAGATCCTGCTTTGGGAAAAACTTTCGCCCGGCATGTTTATCGCGCTTATTTTGTTGATAACCTCGACGTGGGTAACGCCGAGGTGATCGCGGATATCGCACACAGCGCAGGGGTTGATCGCGCGGCATTCGCGAGCAATGTACAAAGTGACGCGGTTAAGGAACGCTTTAAAGACGAAAACGATCGTGCCATTGCTCGTAAAGTGTTTGGGTCACCCTATTTCATCGTCGACAACGAACCATTCTGGGGCGTGGATCGTATGGAGCAATTGGAACACTGGCTGAAAAACGGGGGATTCTAAACATGATGATTGATCCGCAAGTTCAAGCCTTGCTCGACGCAGCGGTACGCGCGGCGCGCACACCGGTTAACAAGCTTGCCCCGGTTGAGGCGCGGGTTCAGTTCAAAGAATTGCGCAAGGCCTTATTGCCGCCCACGCCGGAAATCGGTTCGGTCGTTGATTCCATCGTGAGCGGTCGGCACGGCGCCATCCCGGTGCGTCACTATCGGCCGCTTGGAAAAGCGTCCAACGACGTGCTACCGGTGCTGATTTATTTTCACGGTGGCGGCTGGGTGGTCGGCGATCTCGATACCCATGATGCGTTGTGTCGGCAACTTGCCAATGCCGGCGCCTGTGCCGTCATTTCAGTC
>JANNMV010000167.1:0-13813 GCA_031398205.1 Pseudomonadota bacterium
AAAATCACTGGAGACCTTTTCAATGGAGAAAAATTTGACTCGTGGAACGACTCTTGCCATAGCAATCGCATCGGCACTCGCAATAGGTTCATATGTTCATCAACAATCGCCGGTCGGCATGGCGCAAGCCAATGCGGTGCATGAGCAGACGGTGAAGCCAGACGGCGCGCCGATCACGCTCGCGCGGCAGTTACCGGATTTTGTATCGCTGGTGGAATCACAAGGTCCTGCGGTGGTGAATATTAGTGTCACGGCGAAAAAAATGGATCAAATGGCAGGACAGGACATGCCGCCCGAGATGCCGGACTTCTTTAAACGCTTCGGTATTCCACAGCCTGGCATGCCCGGCCCCGCGCCCGAGCGTGGCGGTGTCGGTTCTGGTTTTATTATCACCGCCGATGGTTATCTGCTCACTAACGCCCACGTCGTTGCCCAAGCTTCCGAAGTGACGGTGAAGCTCACCGACAAGCGTGAGTTCAAGGCGAAGGTCATCGGCTACGATCGCAAAACCGATGTGGCGTTGCTGAAAATCGATGCCGCGAAGTTGCCCGTTGTTAAGCTCGGCAATCCGGGCGAAACCAAGGTGGGCGAGTGGGTGGTCGCCATTGGCTCGCCGTTTGGTTTCGACAACACCGTGACCGCTGGTATTGTCAGCGCAAAATCGCGCGAGTTGCCGGACGAAGCTTACGTGCCTTTCCTGCAAACTGATGTCGCTGTCAATCCGGGCAACTCCGGCGGTCCGCTGTTTAACATGAAAGGTGAGGTGATCGGCATTAACTCGCAAATCTATAGCCGCAGCGGTGGCTATCAAGGTCTGTCTTTCGCCATCCCGATCGATGTGGCGCTAAGCGTGAAAGACCAGTTGCAACAAACGGGCAAGGTCACGCGCGGTAAGATCGGTGTGGGCGTGCAGCAGGTGACGAAAGAATTGGCTGAGTCGTTCGGCTTGAAATCGACCCAAGGTGCGTTGATCGGTAACGTCGAACCTGGTGGTCCCGGCGATAAGGCGGGCCTACAAGCGGGCGACGTGGTTTTGGCGCTGAACGGCAAACCGGTCGAGCGTTCCATCGATTTACCGCGCATGGTCGGCCAGTTGAAACCGAACGAAAAAGCGCGGCTGACGATATGGCACGACGGCAAGGAAAAAGACATCACTTGCACGCTGGGTGAATTGCCGAACGAAACGGTGGCAGCGGTCGAAAACCAGGGCAATGCCGCACCGGCAAAACTCGGCGTGAGTGCGCGATCTTTGACCGAAGCGGAGCGCATCAAACTTGGCGTCGCCGGCGGTGTCGTGGTGGAGCAAGTAACCGGTGCGGCGGCCCGGGCGGGCATCCAAATTGGTGACGTGATTCTGGGACTGAACAACAAGCCCGTCACCGATGCGGATCAGTTGCGAAAGCTGGTAGACGAAGCGAAAGGAAAGGTTGCGGTTTTGGTGCAACGCCAGAACGCGCGGATCTTCGTTCCTGTGCAGCTTGGGAAATTTGTTCGATCGAAGCAAGGGCCGCGATTGCGGCCCTTGTTATTTTTGTTGCATCGCCAGGAGGCGCACCGATACTGGGCTGTGGCGTGGCATGGTTTGACAGCCGCCCTGTTACTGCCTCTTCAGCCTATTGTTGCAGAGAATTCCGTGCAGTCCACTTGAAATAAGCTGCGGTCTTCCAGCCGCACCGCACTTAAACAGCGCCCCCACAAACAGCCCGTGTCGAGCGCCAGGAGTTTGCTTTTTATTCTCAGTCCCTGGGCAGACCAGTGACCGCAGATGATGGTTTCATCGGCGCTGCGTCTCCCCGGCACGTCGTACCATGGAATAAACCCGGATGGGATATCGGCGATCTCGCCCTTGTGCGAGAATTCCATCGCGCCGTCAACGGCGCAAATTCGCAACCGGGTGAAGGCATTGGTGATTAAGCGTAGCCGATCCCATCCACGCAAATCATCACGCCAGTGATCGGGCTGGTTGCCGTACATATGGGCGAGAAAGTCCAAGTAATTCGGTCCGCGCAGCGCCGTTTCGACTTCGTGTGCAAGGGTAAGCGCCTGGTCGATGGTCCAACTTGGCAACAGGCCAGCATGAATCATGGTGTAGCCAAGATCGCGATGCAGCAGCGGCCGGAAACGTAGCCAGGTGAGCAGTTCGTCACGATCCGTCGCTTGCAGAATGTCGTCAAGGGTGTCGCCACGACGGGCTTTGACGAATCCGGCGGCGACGGTGAGCAAATGCAAGTCGTGGTTGCCCAGTACGACGACGGCTTGGTTCCCCAACGATTTGACGTAGCGCAGGACGCCGAGGGAATCCGGACCGCGGTTCACCAAATCGCCAACCAACCAAAGCCGATCCGCGGCCGGATCAAACCGCAGTTTTTCCAGCAGCCGTTGCAGCGGCGCGCGACAGCCTTGCAGATCGCCGATCGCGTAGGTCGCCACTATTCGCCGCACCGACAAACAAAAAGGGGGCGACCGAATCGCCCCCTGACCCATGGCAACATGGGCTTTACTTCGCCTGACTCACCAGATAATCCACCGCAGCTTTGATGGCATCGTCGGCGATTCCGGGGTTCCCGCCCCTTGCCGGCATCACCCCCTTGCCTTTAATCGCGCTGGCGTACAAAGCGTCCTTGCCCTGGGCGATCCGTGGCGCCCAAACCCCCTTGTCACCGGCCTTCGGCGCGCCCGCGACTCCACTGGCGTGACATGCAACGCAAACGGCTTCGTAAGTCGTTTTGCCCTGACCCGCGCCCACCGCCGCGGGTGCGTAATTCGCAACGGGCGCGGCGGCTACGGTCGCAACCGGTGCCGGTGCGGCGGCATTAACGTGAACTTCGCCGACGGGTTTTAGCCGTTCGGCGACGGCGCTGGGCGACATCGCCGGGTCATTTTGCCGTGCGCGCCCGGAATAGGCGCCCACCGCATACTGCGCCAGCATGAAAATAATCAGTACCAAGCCAATGGAGGCGGCGAAAACCAAGATGGCGTTTTTAATGGTGCCCGCGATTTGTTGGTCAGCGGAATTTGACGACATGGTTGTTCCCAAAATGAACGATTGAAAATCAAAATTATACCGGCGCTTATTGGCGCATCACACTAGGTGCGCGTAGACGCCGACTCAGGATTTCGCTATTCTATACGATTCGCGCCCATAGCTCAGTTGGATAGAGTATTGGTTTCCGAAGCCAAGGGTCACAGGTTCGAATCCTGTTGGGCGCGCCAGAAGTGACCTCAGTCACCCTTCATATTTGATAATAATATCAATGCATTACGTTGTGGGTATAGAATCGTTTGGCGTTGCTAGCAATCAGTGACACCTCACCTATACTTGGACTTGTTGAGTACCGGCAGCCCGAAGAGGCCAGAAAAAGCCACTCGAATAACGGCGGGACGTCAGCGCATCCCAAGAACAAGGCAAGCATGCTTCGAATTTTCAACCATTACATCCCACTTCCAATTGTTGTTTTAATTTTGGTCGAAGCGCTGATTCTGGCGTTGTCGATTTATTTTGGTTCTTCATTGCGTTTTGGCCAAGTGTCGCTGCCTTTGGTTGCCGAGGACATGGGTTTCGGCGGTATCGCGACGGTGTTCGCCGCATTGATGATCGTCACGATGACAACATTCGGTCTGTACCAGCGCGAAGGGATGGATTCGTTCGTCGGCATCATGCTGCGCCTGGGGGCCAGCTTTGTGACGGGTTTTGCCATCATGAGCTTGATGTTCTATTTGATCCCCACCTTATTTCTGGGTCGCGGCGCGTTTGCGTTGTCCTGCGTGATTGCCTATTTCGCGCTGGTTTTAGTGCGCGCCGCTTTCCATAAATGGGCGGACTGGGGACTGCTCAAATCGCGCATTTTGGTTTTGGGCACAGGAACGCGCGCAGATCACGTTGAAGCGTTGATGAACAATCAGGCTACCACCAGCAACATGGAGATCGTCGGCTATTTACCGGTGAAGGGCAGTCAAGATCATGTCACGGCGTCGCGTATTTTGCCCGACGAAGATTTGTCACTGTACTCAGTAGTGACGAAATACGGGATAAACGAAATCGTCCTAGCCGTACGCGAACGGCGCGGCGGGATATTACCGATGCAAGAACTGCTGGAATGCCGTTTGCGCGGCGTGCGTATCACCGAAATTTCCACTTTCTTCGAGCGCGAGCGGGGCCAAGTTCGCCTTGATTCCCTCAATGCAAGTTGGCTAATACTGGGCGAAGGATTCAACAACAATTCTTTGCGTGACGGAATCAAGCGCAGCTTTGATCTTTTGGCGAGCGCGATCCTACTCTTGGCGACATCCCCGGTGATCGCCATTACCGCGCTGCTGATCAAACTCGATTCTTCGGGCGCGCTGTTCTATCGCCAAGAGCGGGTCGGGGCCGGTGGACGTACCTTTGACGTTTGCAAGTTCCGCAGCATGCGAGTCGATGCGGAACTTGCTGGGAAACCGATTTGGGCCACGGCCAATGATGACCGAACCACTCGTGTAGGGCGCATCATTCGAAAGTTACGTATCGATGAGTTGCCGCAAATTTTCAACGTTTTAAAGGGCGACATGAGCTTCGTCGGACCGCGTCCGGAGCGGCCGTTTTTCGTTCAGCAACTGGCCCAAGAAATCCCGTATTACGAAGCACGCCATAGCATCAAGCCGGGAATTACCGGCTGGGCGCAAGTGCGGTATCCGTACGGCGCGTCGGTTGAGGATGCAAAAGAAAAATTACAATACGATTTGTACTACGTCAAGAATCACAGTTTGTTTTTGGATATCATGATACTGATCGACACAGTCCAAGTCGTGCTGTGGGGCAAGGGTGCTCGCTGACGCCGCGGCCTTCGTCCTTGGTGTTGCATCGAGGTCTCGGCATGGCGTTTCTCGGCACGCGATACGTGTTGAAAGCGCGGTTGCGTCGGGCGCAAAAACCTGTACCATTTACTAACATATTGTTTGCAAAATCAATGACTCCAAAATGATCGGGCTGATCGGCGTTGTCAGTTACGGTCTCGCCGCCGTCGCATTTCTCATATTGACCCTGTTGCTGGCAAGTAGTTGGCGTGGCCAAGCCAAGGGCCTCCTTTTGATGGTTGCAGCCATCGCGTCCGCGCTTTGGGCGGCGACGCTGGCTTATGAGTTCGCAACCGAGGGATTGCTCGGCCGGTGGTGGGGCATTTCGGAGACGCTACGCGATATTGCTTGGTTCACCTTTTTGTCGAGCTTGCTTACCGCCATCCTACCGAAGGACGGTAGCGCGCCGCCGGGATTAAAGTGGTTGCCGAAGGGATTGGCGCTAGTGTGTGTTGTCCTGATCGCCACATCCATCGTCGCGCCGTGGTTTTCTCAATACCAGTCACAGTTGAGTTTCCTGACCGATATCTTGGGACGAATCGTGCTTGCCATTTCCGGCATGGTGCTGGTTGAAGTGCTCTATCGCAACACCGTTCCCGATCAACGATGGGGAATCAAATTTCTTTGTCTCGGCGTCGGTGGCATGTTCGCCTATGACTTTTATTTATATTCGGACGCCATGTTGTTCAAACATATTGACGCGGAGATTTTTGCGGCGCGCGGGATCGTCAACGCGCTGGTTGTTCCCTTAGTGGTTATTTCGGCGGCACGCAATAGAACCTGGTCGCTCGAAGTTGCCGTTTCACGGCACATGATCTTCCAGTCCGCAACGTTACTGAGCGCCGGTGTCTATTTGTTGCTTATGGCGGCCGCCGGTTACTACATTCGTTTTTTCGGCGGCAGTTGGGGTGGCGTGTTCCAGGCGACGTTCATGTTCGGCGCGTTGCTGCTGCTTGTGGTGGTGCTCTCCTCTGGAACCATGCGTGCCCGCCTCAAGGTATTCCTGAGCAAGCATTTTTTTACCTATCGCTTTGACTATCGCGAAGAGTGGCTGCGCTTCACGCGAACCCTCTCGGAGGGCGAGCCAGGCGTACATCTACGCGAGCGGTCAATTCAAGCGATCGCGCAGTTGGTCGATAGTCCCGGCGGGGCGCTTTGGCTTAGGAACGAACATGGCGGATTCGAACGCGCGAGTCACTGGAATATGCCACAGGCAAAAGGCGCCGAGAGTGCCGAGAGCGGGTTCATCCGCTTCCTGCAGCGCAAAGAATGGGTGATCGACTTGGTTGAGTATCAAACAAACCCGGAGAAATATGAAGACCTAAAACTGCCGGCCTGGCTGACCGGTATTCCGCACGTGGGTATGGTCGTGCCCTTGGTCTTGCATGAACAGTTGCTCGGTTTCGTCGTGCTCGCCACGCCCCATGGCCGCATGGCGGTAAACTGGGAAGTAAGCGATCTGCTGAAAACCGCCGGCTGCCAGGCTGCAAGCTATCTCGCTCAACTCGAAGCCGCGAAGGGTTTGCTTGTGGCTAGGCAGTTTGAGTCGTTCAATCGGATGTCTGCTTTTGTGGTGCACGACCTCAAGAACCTGGTGTCGCAGCTTTCATTGTTATTGTCCAACGTGCAAAAGCACAAACACAATCCTGCGTTTCTGGATGACATGATTGAAACGGTGGAAAATTCCGTCGAGAAAATGCAACGACTGTTGACACAGTTGCGCAGCGGCAGCCCCGCACCGGGCGGAAGAACGCTCATCGATCTGGAAAGTATGTTACGGCGCGTGGTCGATGCTAAGGAGGATCGCGAGCCGCGACCGCAACTGGAGGTTCGCGCTGCGGGGCTTTCCTTGCGTGCCGATCGAGAACGTCTAGAACGTACAATCGGACATCTTCTGCAAAACGCAATTGAAGCGACGCCACCTGATGGGACGGTTAGACTATCGCTGCAAGAAATGGATGGCAAAGTGGTGATAGAAGTATCCGATACCGGGTGTGGAATGAGCAAGGATTTCATCCGAGAAACATTGTTTCAACCGTTCGAGACGACCAAGGCCTCCGGCATGGGTATTGGCGCCTACGAAACTAAACAATATGTGACTGAATTGGGCGGTGACGTTGAAGTTGAAAGTGAAGTCGGATGCGGTAGTTCGTTCCGCATCTATTTGCCACTCATCGTCACGAATGCGGCAGCAACGCCCGAGTTGTCTAACGAGGAATTTCAATGAGTCAATCCAAAGGCGTCTTGCTAATCGTCGAAGATGATCCGGGACTGCAGAAACAACTCAAGTGGAGTTTTGACGGATACGAAGTTCTGGTCGCGAGTGACCGTGATGCGGCAATAGCCGTGGTACGCCGTCACGAGCCCGCAGTGGCAACGGTCGACCTAGGATTGCCGCCCGATCCAGACGGCGCGAGCGAGGGGCTGGCCACGTTGGAGTCTATTTTGTCGTTGGCGCCCGATACCAAGATCATTATGGTGACCGGCAATCAAGATCGCGCCAATGCCGTGCGCGCTATTGGTCTGGGCGCCTACGATTTCTACCAGAAGCCGGTGGATCCGGAAATTCTCGGGTTAATTGTCGAGCGCGCGTTTCGATTGCACGATTTGCAACAAGAAAATCGCCGCCTCGTGCTGCGCCAAACGGAATCTCCCGTGAGCGGTATTATTACGAACGATCCCGCTATGCAGAAGGTGTGTCGCACGGTGGAAAAGGTCGCGCCATCGGATGTATCGGTGCTTTTGCTCGGCGAAAGTGGAACAGGCAAAGAACTGCTGGCACGCGCATTGCACCAATTGAGTCCGCGCGCCAGTAAGAAGTTCGTCGCGATCAATTGTGCGGCGATCCCGGAGAATCTGCTGGAAAGCGAGTTGTTTGGTTACGAAAAAGGAGCATTTACCGGAGCCGCAAAGCAAACCAAGGGGAAAGTCGAATTCGCCGATGGCGGAACGTTGTTTTTGGATGAAGTCGGTGATCTGCCTTTCTCCCTGCAAGCAAAACTGTTGCGCTTCCTGCAGGAGCGCGTTTTTGAGCGTGTCGGCGGCCGAGATGAAATCGCTGTTGATGTTCGGGTTGTTTGTGCCACACATCAAAATCTAGCCGAGTTAATCAAGGACGGACGATTCCGTGAAGATTTGTTCTATAGGTTGAGCGAAATTGTCGTTAACATACCGCCTATGCGTGAGCGTGAAGGCGACCCGGCGTTGCTCGCCCATGCGTTCCTGGAAAAATTTTGCAAGAGCCAAGGACGCTCGCTGCAAGGCTTCTCTACTGACGCTATGCAGGCAATCGAGACGTATCGCTGGCCAGGCAACGCCCGTGAAATGGAAAATTTCATCAAGCGAGCCGTTATCATGGCCGATGGCCCGCAAATTACGCAAGAGGACTTAGGGCTCAACTTAACGGAAGCGGAAATTTTCCCGCTAAATCTGCGCCAAGTTCGCGAGGAAGCGGAACGCAAAGCACTAGTTCGCGCCCTCGGTCGCGTCGGCGGTAATGTGTTACAGGCGGCCGAGTTGCTGGGCATCAGCCGCCCGACGCTGTATGACTTACTCAATCGCCATGGGATCAAGTAAACGATTTTCGAATCCAAAAGGATCGGCCCAGATTGGCAATTCCATCACAACCCTCTTTTAGGTGAATCAATGGACATTTCCCACCGTATTAGTGCATCTCAACGCATGGGTTACTTAAGACTCGCTCTCTTGGCGCTTAGTTTGGTCGCGCCAATTGCATTCGGGTTGGCCGGATGCGATCGCCAAGCTTCGACAGAAACGCTGTTACAGGAGGCGCAGCGTTTTCAAGAGAAAGGCGATGACAAGTCTGCGGTTATTCAACTGAAAAATGCGTTACAAAACGATCCCGATAACGCCGAAATTCGCTACCGTCTTGGCGCCACTTATAATCGGTCGGGCGATGGTGCTTCGGCGGAAAAGGAACTGAAGAAGGCCTTGGAATTGCAACCGAATCACCCAAAAGCAGCAATGGAACTAGGTGGTTCGCTACTGCGCCAAGGGGCGTTTGATCGAGTGTTGGCCGAGATGAGTGTACCTGCGGCCGGCACGGAGCGACTTGCGGATGTATTGGTGCTACGCGCACAAGCGCACGCCGGCCTGCGACAAATCAAGGAAGCGGAGGCAGATTTCAGCGCCGCTCTTGTGGCGCGGCCGGGGTTTAGCGATGCGTTGGTCGGTCAAGCTCGGCTCAAAGCAGCCATGCGCGATTTGGACGGTGCGCTTAAGCTAGTTGATGAAGCGCTAACCAGGGAACCAAAGAACCTTGATGCGCTTACCGCAAAAGGTGACTTTTTACGTTTCCAAGGTCATCTCGACCAGGCAATTGCGACCTATGGTCTTGCCGTCAACGCGCACCCGCAAAGCCTACCGGCGCGTTTGAGTCGCGCCGCCGCATTGCTGGCATTCGCCAAAAATGCTGAAGCCCAGGCGGACATTGAGGCGGCATTTAAGTTGCAACCCAAAAATCTGATCGCAACCTACTTGCAAGCGCTGATACATTTTCGTAACGGCAAGAATGAGGCAGCGCGTGATTCCTTGCAGGACGTTTTGCGGGTGTTGCCGAATCATCTACCCAGTTTGCTGCTATCCGGGGCAGTATATGGCGCGCTAGGATCGAAAGAGCAAGCCGAAACCAATTTGCGTAAGGTACTGGATAGCGCACCGGACAATCTACTGGCGCGCCGCTTGTTGGCAGCGCTGTTACTGCGGTCGAAACAACCTCAACGAGCGGTTGAAGTCATCGAACCGGCCGCCGCCCGTGCGGTGGACGATCCGCAGATTCTGGCCATTGCCGGGGAAGCCTACATGCAAGCCGGAGACTATGTGAAGGCGACGCAGTATCTCGAGAAAGCCGCTGCCATTGATCCGAAAAACGCCAATATACGTACCGGTCTTGGCCTGTCGCGCCTAGCCGGAGGCGAGGTAGGTGCGGCCGCGGACGACCTGGAAAAGGCCGCCGCCATGGATTCCGACAAATTCAAGGCGGACATCCTCCTGGCGATGTCGCACCTAAACCGGCGCGAATTTGACGCGGCACTCAAAGCGCTCGATGGCCTAGAGAAAAAACAGCCGAACAATCCGCTCACCTTTAATTTCAAAGGTGCGGCCTATGTCGGAAAAAAAGATCGCGTTAACGCGAAGAAAAACTTTGAACGTGCACTGGAACTCAATCCGAGCTACTTCCCGGCGACGGCGAATTTAGCCGCGCTCGATCTGCAAGATAAGAATCCTGACGGCGCCAAGAAACGTTTCGAAGCGGTATTGAGCAAGGACAAGAACAACATGCAGGCAATGTTGGCGCTCGCGAGCTTGGCAACGACGAACAAGCCGTCGCAAGAGAGCCTTGACTGGATTCAAAAGGCGCGCGCAGCCCATCCCAAAGCGGCCCAGCCCGGCCTTGCATTAGTGCGATACTACATGCAAATTGGCAACGTTAAGCAAGCCGTCATTGCCGCTCAGGAAGCGCAAAACCAGAATCCGGATAATCCCGAATTACTTGACCTGCTCGGTATGGCTCAGCTTTCCGCCGAGCAAAATAATGAGGCGATATCGACCTTTGAAAAATTGAGCAAGATGCAACCGGATTCGCCGGTGAGCTACTATCGAAGCGCGCTCGCGGAGCTTGCGTCTAAAAATCTTCGTGCGGCCGAAACGTCGTTGAAAAAAGCGCTGGGATTAAAGCCGGATTTTCTTGATGCCCAGGTCGCATTGGCCGGTGTTCTTGCGCAAGGTAAGCGTTACGACGAGGCGCTTTTAGTCGCGACCAACACGATGAAATCTGCGCCGAAGTCGCCGGCTGGCCACGTCCTGGCAGGGGATATTTATATGGCGCAGGAAAAAGCGGCGCAGGCGGCGAGCGCTTACCAGGCCGCTTTCGATCTCACTCCCTCTGGTTCGATTCTGATCAAGCTGCATAACGCGGAAAATCGTTCGGGGAAAACTAGTTCGGAAGCGGTCATCGAGAATCATCTGAAAAACAATCCACAGGATACTCAAGTTCGCATTTATCTGGCGGATCTATTGATGCAAAAAAAGTTATATCTTGAGGCGTCGAAAAACTACCAGATCATCCTTGAGAAGGACGGGAAGAATCTACTGGCCCTGAACAATATTGCCTGGACACTGCAGCAATTGAAGGATCCGCGCGCCATGAAATATGCCGAGGAGGCCCATGCATTGCAGCCCGATAATCCAGCGATCCAAGATACCTTGGCGATGCTATTGCTCGACGCCGACAAGACATCACGTGCGGTGGAACTATTGCAGTCCGCTGCCTCGCGTGCGCCGGATAGTCCCGAGATTGGTTTTCATCTCGCGCAGGCATTTGTCAAGGCGGGGGAACGCGACAAAGCCAAAGCCCTGTTGGATCGAGTTCTCGCGATGGGCAAAAAATTCCCTGAAGAAGCGGATGCACGCGCTCTTTTAAGTCAGCTCAATAAATGATTGGTCACTAGACTTATGTCAAGAATAAAACGTACCTCGAGTGCATCTGCCGCACTTGCGGTGACCTTAGCGCTTGCCGTCTCGGCATGTCAAAAATCAACGAACCTGTCCGAGGCCCAGCATCTTGATCGGGCGAAAACCTATCAGGCCGAGGGAAAAACCCAAAGTCAGATCATCGAGCTGAAGAATATTCTGCAGAGTAATCCGAAACATGCAGAAGCCCACTGGCTACTCGGTGAAACCTACGCCATTCTGAGATATGGCAAAGAAGCAGAAAAAGAGCTGCGGCGCGCCCAAGAACTAGGCATTGACCCTGAAACCATTAAGGTGCCTCTTGGTAAAGCTCTGTTGGAGCAAAAAGAGTACATGCGGGTGCTGAACGAAATTCAGCCCGGCTCAGCGTCGGCGGCGAAGAGTGTCGCGGCAATCAAAACCCTTCACGCCCAAGCTGAATTGGGGCTTAAGCAATTCGAAAAGGGCTGTGCGTTGTTTCGTGACGCGAAACAGGCCGACGCTTCTCATATTCCTGCCTATTGGGGTACTGCTCAATGCTTGCTCGGTTTCGGGAAGCCGATCGAAGCCGCGGAAGAACTGGATAAAGCACTTCAGATCGATGCAAAAAACGTGGAGACCTGGCTATTGCGAGGAGATCTTTGGCGCAATCAGAAACAATTGGCTGAAGCCGAAAAAGCCTATGGCACGGGATTGAGCCTTCGCTCGGAACATCTAGCGTTGCTACTTGCGCGCGCATCGGTTCGGGTGCCGCAGAACAATCATGTTGGGGCGCTCGAAGATATTGCCTTAGCGGATAAGCAAAGCAAGGATCATCCGCTGGCGCTGCATCTCAGAGGCGTGATGCTTTACAAGGACAAAAAATACACAGATGCAAAGGCCGCGTTTGAAAGCGTTCTGCTGACCAACCCAGATTATCTTCCAGCTACCCTCTGGCTCGGGATGGCGGATTATGCGCTTAACAATTTGGAACAGGCGAGCCACGCCTTCGCACGATATGTGGCGGCCGTGCCCAATTCCATTGAAGTTCAGGCATTTTTGGCCATTGCCAAGGCGCGCTTGGGCGGCACGAAAGCCGCCGCCGAATCTTTGGCGACGCTCGACAAAGTCGATATCAATGACCCGCAAACGCTCGTCCTAATCGGCCAGGCACATTTACTCACCGGCGATGAGCAGGCGAGTGCTCGCTATCTAACGCGCGCGACTGAAAAAAAGCCGGACGCAATTGATCCGCGCGTAAACCTGGTGGCGGCTTTGCTGCAAAAAGGCGATAAGCCTCGCGCAGTGCAGCAGGCGGAGGAACTCCTGAAAAAGTCGCCCAATGATGTTCGATCCGTGGCGATTCTGATTGCGGCGCTGCTTGAGAACCAACAATCTGCGAGAGCGCTGGAAATTGTAGGGCAACTTGAGCAGAAAAGGCCTGGCAGCCCTATTCCCCTCATTTACCGTGCCGCAATTAAAGTCCAGACGAACGATCTCGATGGCGCAAAGGTAGAACTCGAAAAAGCTTACAAAATACAACCAGAAAATGTGTTGGTGGGGCATTCCCTGGCCGCAATTGCGATCAAGAAAAACCAACTCAGCGAAGCGCGGCGCCGCTATCAGCAAGTTAGGGAAAAAAATGCCGATCCGTTCGAAACTTTGATGGCGATGCACGATTTGGAGGTTCTCGCCAAGCAACCCTCTGCCGCGCGTAGACTGGTCGAGACGGCAGCGGCGAAATATCCCAAGGCCGCACGTCCTGCCGCGATTATTGCGGCGGCCTATTCCCGTGCCGGGCTTCCGGACAAGTCACTTGAGCTCAGTGAGCAAGCCGCTGCGGTCAATCCCAACGACCTCGACCTCCTTACCGCGCGCGGTGCTGCTTATTTTGAGAAGGGCGATATGACTAATGCCTTGATCCAATTTAATCGGATTGTGAAATTGCGGCCAGACTTGGTTGAGGCTCATATCAAGCTCGCCTTAGTGCATAGCGCCAAGGGCGATTATGACAATCTACGAAATGCCCTGCAGCAGGCGCTCCAGCTTGATTCAAAACATCGGCGTGCACGGCTCATGCTGTCAAGCCTTAACATTCGAGAAAAAAATTTTGACGACGCGCTTAAGCTGGCAATAAGCGTTGAGCAGGATGATCCAACTCTGCCTGAGGCCTATATACTGCAGTCCACCGCGTTGTCGTTATTGAAACGGGACGCCGATGCGCTGAAAGTGCTTGAACGAGCCCAAATCGCAGCGCCGAATTCAGAGTTGCCCGTAGTCGAAATGGCGAAGCTACGCTTAACGCCCGCCAGGCTGACGTAGGTTTTCAGATCATCAAAACGTGGGTGAAATCTCATCCTAACAACGTGCTGGCCGTCGCTTTTCTGGCAGAAAGTTTGATGATCTACAACAAGGAAGACGAAGCCATTATCGCCTACGAGCAAATTTTGAAGCTTGAACCCGAAAACCCCATTGCGCTTAACAATATCGCAAACCTACTCATGACACGCGAGCCCAAACGCGCGTTAAC
>JANNMV010000172.1:0-6171 GCA_031398205.1 Pseudomonadota bacterium
TCATAGTTCCCTAGAAACGATCGGCTTGCGTTACGTGAAGCCGGCTTTGGATTTATCAATATTTTTGAAACGATTACTAGTTAAAATAAGATTGCAGCAAGATTTGTCACTTAGTCAGTGATCTAACCGTGAATAGTAGGTCAACACCCTAAACGCGTCAAGGAAGGCTTCGCCCGCCGCGCCTATGCAAGACCCCACGCTAAACACGCGTTGATATTGCGCGAAATGCGGCAACACCGAAAGTACAGCGCACGCGGAACGCACCTGTTTCTGGAGAAAAAATGGACTTCGAAGTCACGCTAGCGCGCCAGATCGCCGACAAAGCGTTGCGTAATCGGGTAACGCCAGACTATCGACTCGGCTGCAAACGCGTACTGCTCTCCGACGACTACTATCCAGCGCTAACGCGGCCGAATGTGGAATTGGTGACGGATCCCATTCGCGCGATCACGCCCACCGGGGTCGTGATTGAAAATGGTATCGAGCGAAACGTCGACGTGTTGATTTTCGCGACGGGATTTCACGTCACCGACAATTTTTTGAGTTATTCGATTCGCGGTAAAGATGGCATCGAACTGAGCGACGCGTGGCGCGACAAGGCCGAGGCCTATTTCGGTGTCACGACAACGGGCTTCCCGAATTTATTTCTGTTGGTCGGCCCCAATTCAGGCCTGGGCCATAACTCGATTATTTTCATGATCGAAGCACAAGCAAATTACATTTTGAGCGCCATTCAAGAATTACGGCGCAGCGGGGTGAAGAGCTTGAATGTTCGCGCCGATGTGCTGCGCACGTTTAATGATGGCATTCAAGCTTCACTGCGCAAAGCGATATGGGGCAGCGGCTGCCGCAGTTGGTACCTCGATCACAACGGCCGCAACACCACCATCTGGCCCGGCTACACCTGGAAATTCCGCCAACTCACGCGGCGCTTCAACAGCGCCGACTATGAGATGGAATAGCTCGGTTTAAGCGACTTGACGCGGTGCGCTCTGCGCCAGCTTTTTGTATTCGTCCCATTGCACCGTGTTGGAGAAATGCCAGGTATTACCCTGGTCGAGAACGTATTTGCCGCGCGCGCGCAAATAGGCTTTAGCTTCTTCTAGTTTGCGTTGCATGGTTTCCGATTGGTACGAAAAAGTTTTCATTTTTGTGTTCCTTTCTTGTGGTTTCCGGCCAGCTTGTTTTACTTGTAAAGGAGGCCGCGTATTCCTGTTGTAGTCGCTGTTTTTAGTTTGTCTACGTGATGCTTTCCTGTAATTTAAATACCATAAGTCAATGAATATTATTATTAATATGCGTTACGGCGGATTTTTTACTTGACGCCAAAAACCCGCTTGGCGAGCTAAAAAGCGTACAGGTGTCGCTCAAATTTTATCGCGCCAGAAGCCGCTCCCTGACGGGGTGGCCTAAGGCCATTGGCTTCCAGGCATGCCATCGCCGCGAAGCAAGCAGGGCGCGCCTCGTGGCCGTGCATCTTAAAACAATTGAATTACTCGTTGTAAATTCGGCTATCGAGATAGTTCTGGCGCAAATGCCGCAGTGCGACCAACAACGCCGCGCTCACCGGTAACGCCAGCAGAACGCCGAAAAATCCAAAGACTTGTCCGAACGCGAGCAAAGCAAAAATCACCGCGACGGGATGCAGGCCGATGCGATCACCGACCAGCCATGGCGTGACGACCATGCCTTCGAGCAATTGGCCGACAACGAACACGACCCACACCCAGACCATGCCGGGCAGGCTTTGAAATTGCATCAGCGCGGCCAGGCTCGCTAGCAGCAAACCGGTGATCATGCCGACGTAGGGAACGAATACCAACATGCCGGTGATGATGCCAATCGGCAGCGCGAATTCAAGGCCGGCGAGCCATAAGCCCAGCACGTAAAACACGCTCATCAGCAACATGACGGAAATCTGTCCACGCAAAAATTCCGACAACACGGCATCGATTTCGCGCGCGATGGTGGTGACGCGATCATGCCAGCGGCGTGGAATGAGATGATCGATTTTTTCGACCAGTTTGTCCCAATCGCGCAGTAGATAAAACAACACCACCGGCACCAGAATCATATTCACTAAAAATCCCACCAACACCGTACCGCCGATTTTCAGCGAGGCAAACACTTTGCTGGCGAGCCCATCGGCGCCCTGCACGTATTCCGTAATGTTTTGTTTGAACCCCTGAAAATCCAGATCAAGCTCGAGTCCCAGCGTTACATTGAGCCACGGAATTAATTTCTCGTTCAGCGCGGTAATGTAGCCTGGCAAGCGCGCCGTGAGCAGCGCGGCTTCCTTCTGAAACAGCGGCACCATGATCAGCATCAGCAATACAAACAAGCCGATTAACAACAGCAATACGATCACCGTTGCGAGGGTGCGAGGCACCCGCCGTCGCTGCAGACGATCGACCAGCGGATCGCAAATATAAGCCAAAATCGCGGCGAACATGAATGGCGTGAGGATCGGCCCGAGCACATAAAACAACAGCACAACTACCAGCGCTGCGCCAACGAGAAAATACAATCGCGAGTTATCGGAACCGGGGAAAATCATTTCGGGTAAAATTTGGTCTTGACTGCCGCACTCTATCCTGAAGAAAGCGAGAACTCAACTTGAGCAAGCCGGTAACCCCGAGCGCGTCCCTATCCTATCGCGATGCCGGCGTCGATATCGACGCCGGTGATGCGTTGGTGGAAGCGATCAAGCCCTATGCCAAACGCACGCTGCGTCCCGAAGTATTGACGGGCATCGGCGGCTTTGGCGCGCTGGTGGAAATCTCGAAAAAATATAAGAACCCGGTGCTCGTTTCCGGCACTGACGGCGTCGGCACCAAACTAAAACTCGCCTTCGAATGGAATAAGCACGACACCATCGGCATCGATCTGGTCGCCATGAGCGTGAACGATATTCTAGTGCAAGGCGCCGAACCGTTATTTTTTCTCGACTATTTTGCCTGCGGCAAACTCGATGTACCGACCGCGACCGAAGTCATTAAAGGCATCGCAGCCGGATGCGAACAATCGGGCTGCGCGCTGATCGGCGGTGAAACGGCGGAAATGCCGGGCATGTATCCACCCGGCGAATATGACCTTGCGGGATTCGCGGTCGGTGTGGTGGAGAAAGAAAATATCATCGACGGCAAGTCCATCGCCGTCGGCGATGTCGTTCTCGGCCTGGCTTCGAGCGGCGCCCACTCCAACGGCTATTCGCTAATCCGGAAAATCATCGAACGAGCTAAACCCAATCTGGACGCCGACTTTCACGGCAAAACCTTGCGCGAGGCAATACTGGCGCCGACCCACCTCTATGTGAAACCAATGCTGGAACTGATGAAACAACTGAAGGTGAAAGGTATTGCCCACATCACCGGCGGTGGCTTAACGGACAATATTCCGCGCATTTTGCAAGAAGGGTTGAGCGCCATCGTTCAAAAAAATACCTGGCCGCGGCCGCCGTTATTTTCGTGGCTGCAAGAACACGGCAATGTCGTGGAAAGCGAAATGCATCGCGTGTTTAATTGCGGCGTGGGGATGGTGGTGGTGGTTGGAAAAAATGACGCGAACACCGCAATGGAACTGTTACGCAAACAAGGCGAGACGGTTTGGGCGATTGGCTCGATTGAAAAACAAGCAACGGGCCAAGCTCAAACAATCATTACTTAAAGTCCAGACACCTTTTCCACTTGTAGCCTTAGGCCACCCCGTCACTCCCGCGCAGGCGGGAATCCATTTGGCATCTCTATTCTCAATTCACTGTGGATTCCCGCCTGCGCGGGAACCGCCGGGTGAGTGGCTGGCCTAGGGCCATACGCAGCCGATCCGCTGCCACGATATTGCCGAGTGATCTCGGACAGATCGAGTTGATCGACAATCTCAACCACGAAACGCGCCAAGTGATCCTTGGGCGGCCAGTCATCCACCAGGGGTGGCAGCAGGTACGCCATATCTCGATCCACCGTCACAAATCGTGTCATTCGCTCGCCTCGCCTGTGTATCGTAATACCACTATCAACTAACGTTTACTCTCTCGCTTTGCGGACAGGTTCAACAAATAATCGTCGGCTAATTCCGACAGGCTGCTAGTGCGGGAAGCGCACCTGGCCCGCAAGAATAGGCAAGCAGGCGCCTCGCGCCGCATCGCAAACGGAAGTGATCGAAGAGATCGCCGCGATCGGCACTTGGCTGAAACGGCGCTTTCAGCAGCACTTCGTGCGATGTTTGTTTCATCGCATCGGGCCCAACCAAACACTCGTTAAAAAAATATCTATCCGCGCTATTGGAATGCTGAATTCAGAATGCTAAAATCAAGATCATCTTTATTTCTCATCGAGTTCGACGGCATTGCGCACTCTAACTCCGCAACCCACGTTAGTCGACCAAGTCTACGAATCGATCCTTACGGAAATCACCGAAGGAAGTCTTGGACTTGACAGCCGTTTGATTCAAGAAGAACTGGCGGAATCGCTGGGGGTATCGCGTCAACCGGTGCAGCAAGCGCTACTGCTATTGCGTAGCCGCGGGCTGTTGCGCGATGCCCCGGGGCGCGGCTTGATGGTCGCGCCGCTTGATTCCGCCCATGTGCGCGATCTTCTCGAAGTGCGCGCCATGCTCGACGGACTCGCCAGCGCCAAGGTTGCCGAGGTTGCCGCGAACATTGCCAAAAAAGAAGGCCCTGCTTATCTCGCCCGAGGTCGGACGGCCGTGAAAAATCGCTCCATCGCGCAGATGACTACCGCTGATATGGAGTTTCATTATTTTCTTTACCGACTTTCCGGAAATCCGCTGATCGGCGAGATTTGCGCGCCGCACTGGAGCTATTTGCGGCGGGTGATGGCGGAAGTACTGCGCGGTGAGACGCCCGACGAGATCTGGGATCAGCACGAAGCGATATTAAATGCGATTGTCCAGGGCGACGCGGCAAAAGCCGAGCGCATCGCGCGTCATCATATTTCCCATGCGTCTGGTGTATTGGCCAGACGCTTGGAACAACACCTCAGTCAAAGCAAACACCCCACAGTTAAAAGCTCATCGCGCAGCAAGCGCGCCGCCGCGAATATTTGAAAGAACTCAACATGGACGCATTATCCCTCGGCACCCTTTACCAATCGTTGCAACGAACTGTCGCGAAGTACGGTGAGCGCCCGGCCTACGCCGTGCCGCCCATGGCTGGCCGCGCCTACTATCCGGAAGGCAAGGAATTTACCTGGAACGAAACCCACGCCGCAGTGCAAAAGCGCATCGAGTTCTATCGCGCGGCCGGTTACGGGCCGGGCCATCGCGTCGCGATTCTGTTCGATCAGCGGCCGGAATTTGTGTTCCATCATTTCGCGCTGAACGCGCTGGGCTGCAGCACCGTGAGCATCAGCCCGGACTATCGGCAAGACGAAATAACCTATCTGCTCGAGCATTCGGAATGCGTAGTCGCCTTCGGTATCAAACAACGTCTTGCCGATTTGCAAGCGGCGGTGAGCGCGTTGCCGAAACCGATCCCCGTGTTGCAGTTCGATGACCTGTCAGCGCCGCTGCCGAAGCCGCCGTTCCCTGCGCGCGATGAAATTCCTGATGGCAAAACCGAAGCGGGCTTGCTTTACACTTCCGGCACGACCGGACGTCCGAAAGGTTGTGTGCTGACCAACGAATACTTTCACTACTGGGGACAGTGGTTTCTTTCGCGCGGCCATACGCTTGCGCTCAAAGAAGGTGAGGAGCGTCTCTATAATCCATTGCCGTTGCATCATGCCAACGCGTTCTCCATTTCGCTGCCGACTATGCTGCTCGCCGGTGGCTGTTTGGTATTCCCCGATCGCTTTCACGCCAGCACATTCTGGGACGACATCGTCAATTGCAAAGTCACCGCGATTCAGTTCCAAGGCGTCATTCCGGCGATTTTACTCAAGCTTGCGCAAACACCGCTGGAACGCGCGCATCACGTCTAATTCGCGTTGTGCGCCGGATGCGATCCGAGCCTGCATGAAGAGTTTGAAAAGCGCTACGGTTTCCCGCTGGTGGAAATGTGGGCGATGACGGAAACCGGTCGCATGACCACCGCCCACGAAGAACCGCGCATGATCCACACCCGAGCGTTGGGCCGCTCGGCGCCCGGCGCCGAGTTGCGCGCGGTGGATGCCAACGACAACGAAGTGCCGGTTGGCGCGGCCGGAGAACTGG
>JANNMV010000177.1:0-6715 GCA_031398205.1 Pseudomonadota bacterium
CACCGTTTAACTTCTTTATTGCGCCGAGTTATTCGGATCAACTACGCGCCTGGTTGACCTGGGTGAAGGAAGATTGGAAAAACACCAGCCGCAAGGCGCGGGTGTCTTTTATTTTCGGCGATAATCCCTACGGCCGTTCGCCGCTCGCCGCCGGCAAAGCCTATGCTAAGGAATTGGGTCTCGAAGTCGCGAATGAAGAAGTGGTGCCGGGCAACTTTCAGGATGCCACGAGCCAACTACTGAACATGCAGAAAAACATCACCGACTACGCCTATATCAATGTCACGACCACCGGCGCGTCAATCATCTTGAAAGACGCGCAGAAACTCGGCTTAAAAATCAAATTCGGTTCCAATCCCTATGGCTTTAGCGAGAAGCTGCCCGAGGTGGCGCGCGCCACGGCAGAAGGCGTGACCGGCGTAATGGCCCATGTTCCCTACGGAACCGATGTTCCGGGTATGAAGGCGATTCTTGATTTCAACAAAGGCAAAACGCCTAAGTCTTCCCTGGACGCAATTTATGTGCGTGGTTGGGCCACGGCGCTGGTTTGGGTCGAGGCAATCCGGCGCGCCGACAAAATGGGCAATTTAAGCGGCGAGGGTATCAAGGCGTCGATGGAAACAATGAATAATTTTAGCGTTGGCGGGCTGACTGCTAACCTTACTTACTCTAGCACCGACCATCGCCCCAGCACCCGCACGCCGATTTACATTGTGCAAAACGGTAAGCTGGTAAAAGTGAAAGAGTACGACTTGCCGCGCAAAAAAGAATGGCTCGGCATGTAACGTAAAATCACACAAACTCCCTTCCGGGTTACCGCGAGGGAGTTTCTTTTTGTGCGCAGCCGCTGAGGGTTATGCTACGAGTTAATAATATCGAGGTTATTTACGACAAGGCGATTTTAGTCCTGAAGGGCATGTCCTTGTCAGTGGATCAGGGCAAGATCGTCGCCTTACTCGGTTCCAACGGCGCTGGCAAAAGCACTACGCTCAAAGCAATCTCCGGCCTGCTGAAAACCGAGGAGGGCGAAGTCACCGACGGCGATATTCAGTTTCTCGGCGAGCGCCTGGAGAAATTGGAGGCGGAGCAAATTGTTCGCCGCGGGGTGTTTCAAGTCATGGAAGGTCGCCGGGTTTTTGAAGACCTGACGGTCGACGAAAATATCCAGATGGGCGGCTACATCCGATCGGATCGCGCGGGACTCAAGCGCGATCACGATCTGGTGTTCGATTATTTTCCGCGTCTGAAAGAACGGCGCAATCAACTGGCCGGTTATTTGTCCGGTGGTGAACAGCAAATGCTCGCCATCAGCCGAGCCATCATGTCGCGGCCGAAACTGATCTTGCTCGATGAGCCGTCGCTTGGCCTCGCGCCGTTATTGGTGAAGGAGATTTTCGCCATTATCAAAAAGATTAACCAAGAAGAAAAAACCACGATCCTATTGGTCGAGCAAAACGCCAATCTTGCTCTGTCGATTGCCGACTACGGCTACATTATGGAGAATGGCCGTATCGTATTGGACGGCGATGCCGACAAGCTTCGGAACAATGAAGACGTGAAGCGTTTTTATCTCGGCGCGGGTGTCGAAGGCGAGAAGAAGACTTACAAGAATTTGAAATTTTACAAGCGGCGTAAGAGATGGCTTTCGTAAATTCATGACAAAACCACTACGCACGTCGCGTATTTTTGACCTCGCCCTAGAAACCCAAAACGCGGCAACGCGCGCGGCATTCTTGAGTGGACGCTTGGCCGAAACCGTTCGGCTCGCCTACGCCCACGCGCCGCGGACACGGGCGCAACTGGATTCTGTCGGTGTCAAGCCGGTGGACATTCGCAGCCCGAATGATTTACTTCGGCTACCGATTATTCGCAAGGATGGTTTGTCGGCCTTGCAAGCGGAGAACTTGCCGTTCGGTGGATTGAACGCGACGTCGGTGGAAAAACTCGCGCGGATTTTCATGTCGCCGGGGAATATTTACGATCCGCAAGGCGACACCGCCGATTTTTGGCGCTTCGCACCGGCGCTTGCCGCTGCGGGATTTCGCGCCGGCGACTTGGTGCAAAACACATTTTCTTATCACATGACGCCGGCCGGCTTTATGTTTGACAGCGCCTTGCGGCGCCTGGGCTGCGTGGTGGTTCCGGCAGGTGTTGGGCAAACGGAATTACAAGTACGTATTGCTGCGGACTTAGGCGTGACGGGCTACACCGGCACGCCGAGTTTTCTTCACGTCTTGCTGAGCAAGGCGCGTGAATTGAATACGCCGCTAAAAATCGAAGTAGCGTTTGTCACCGGCGAAATGTTGCCGCCGAGCTTACGCACTGAACTGGAAACCGATTTTAGTGTTCGCGTGTTGCAGGGTTTCGGCACGGCGGACTTGGGCTTGATCGCTTACGAATGCTCGGAAAAAGACGGTCTTCATCTGCATCCCGAATGCATCGTCGAACTGATCGATGTCGAAAGTGGACAACCGGCGGAGCCGGGCCAACCGGGGGAAATTGTTGCGACGCTGTTCGATCAAGCTTATCCACTTATTCGCTTTGCCACCGGCGATATTAGTAGTTGGAAAGAGGCGGCGGCCTGTCCCTGCGGGCGCACCGCGCCGAAGCTGAATGGCTTGCTGGGTCGCGTCGGCGATGCGGTGAAAGTGAAGGGCATGTTCATCCGCGGCGCGCAGATCGACGGCGTGATGAAAATGTTTCCGGAAGTGGCGCGCTACCAAGCTATCGTCACGCGCGAGCAGCATCAGGATCAGTTGCGCTATGTGATTGGGCTTACGCAAGCGGCGTCGACTGACGGCCTGGCCGATAAATTAGCTGCGGCATTAGTAGCGCAAGTCAAAGTGCGCGGCGAAGTGGAAATCGTTGCCGTCGACGGCATCGCCCAAGACGCGAAAAAGATTGACGACCGCAGAGTGTGGAAATAGACGTGGCGCAACTCGAAGTGAAAGACATCACCTTGCGCTTCGGCGGCGTGACGGCCATCAAGGGTGTGGGCTTTAAGGTCGAGCAAGGCACGATCCACGCCATCATCGGCCCGAATGGTGCGGGCAAGACCAGCATGCTGAATTGTATCAGCGGTGTCTATCGTCCCCAAGAAGGACGCATCACGCTCGACGGCAAGGACATTACGGCGCTGTCGCCCTATGCGCGTACCGGGCTGGGACTGGCGCGGACGTTTCAGAATATCGCGCTGTTCAAAGGCATGACGGTGCTGGATAACTTGTTGATCGGGCGCCACACCCATCAGAAAGCCGGCCTACTTGCCGGTGGCATTTATTACGGCAGCGGGCAAAAAGAAGAAGTTATTCATCGCGAGTATGTGGAAGACATTATCGATTTCCTTGAGATCGAACCGATACGCAAAAAGACCGTCGGAACCTTGGCCTACGGTTTGCAGAAGCGTGTGGAACTCGCGCGCGCATTGGCGCTCGAGCCTAAAATATTACTGCTAGATGAACCCATGGCCGGCATGAACGCCGAAGAAAAAGAAGACATGGCGCGCTTCGTTCTCGACATCAACGACGATCGCGGCACGACCATTGTCATGATCGAACACGATATGGGCGTAGTGATGGATATTTCCAATCGCGTGGTGGTGCTGAATTTCGGCCAGAAGATCGCGGATGGCACGCCGGACGAAGTCCAGCGCGATAGCCAAGTGCAAAAAGCCTATCTCGGACAAGACGAATGACCGACGCCCTGGACACGTTTCCAAAATTGCTCGTCCGAAATGCGCGCGAGTTCGGTGCGAAGCCGGCGCTGCGCGAGAAGGAATTTGGCATCTGGCAAGCACTCAGTTGGCAACAGTATCACGATAAGGTGCGCGATTTTTCCCTTGGGCTAGTGAGCCTCGGGTTCGAGCGCGGCGATAAGGTGGCGATCATCGGCAACAATCGTCCGGAGTGGGTGTGTGCCGAGCTTGCTGCGCAAGGAGCGGGCGGCGCAAGCGTGGGCATCTACCAGGATTCAAATTTGAACGAAGTGGCCTTCGTGATCGATCACTGCGACGCGAAGTTTGTGGTGGCTGAGAATCAGGAGCAAGTCGATAAGATCCTCGACCTGATCGATCAACTGCCCAAGCTCAAGAACGTGATTTATACCGAGCCGCGCGGCATGCGCAAATACGATCATCCGACCCTGGTGAGTTTCGCCGCGGTGGAAGAACAGGGCAGGGCATTAAATCAAGCTGAGCCGCGCCGCTGGGAACAAAACGTCGCGAATGGAAAGGGTGGCGATACCGCGATTATTTGCTACACCTCAGGGACAACGGGCTTTCCCAAGGGCGCCTTACTGACTTACGACAATTTGATTGTGATGGGGAAAAGCGTCAATGCCGTCGATGCGAAATGGCCAAGCGATGAGTTTGTCTCGTTCCTGCCACTGGCGTGGATTGGCGAACAAATGGTTTCCTTGACGAATAGCCTCTTGGTGGGTTTTACCATCAATTTTCCTGAAGACCCGAACACGGTCATGGAAGATATCCGCGAGATTGGGCCCCATACCCTGTTTGCGCCGCCGCGCATTTGGGAGAATATGAGTTCCACGGTGCAAGTCAAGATCATGGACACCACACCATTCAAACGCTTTATGTACAACTGGGCGATGCCGATCGGCTATAAAATCGCCGACCTGAAATTCAAAAAACAGCCGCTGCCGTTTGGGTTGTCCTTACTGCACAAACTTAGTTATTGGGCGCTGTTTCGTCCGCTCAAAGATCGTCTCGGGTTAACTAATCTGCGTACCTGTTCAACGGGTGGCGCGGCGCTGGGTCCCGACGTGTTTCGTTTTTTTCATGCCTTGGGCGTGCCGTTGAAACAAATTTATGGACAGACGGAAATCAGCGGCATCTCCTGCATCCATCCCGATGGCGACGTGCAGTTTCATACGGTGGGTAAACCCATTCCCGGCACGGACGTGAAGATTTCCGCGGACGGTGAAATTCTTTCCCGCAGTGCCTCCATTATGCCGGGCTACTACAAAAACGACGAAGCGACGGCGCAAACCATTCGCGATGGCTGGTTACATTCCGGCGACGCGGGGTATCTCACGGAAGATGGTCATTTGGTGGTCATCGATCGCATCAAAGACGTGATGCGACTGGCGGATGGCACGCAGTTCTCGCCGCAATACATCGAAAATCGATTAAAGTTTTCGCCCTATATCAAAGAGGCCGTGGTGATCGGTAACGACCGACCCCAGTTGAGCGCAATGATCTGCATCGACATGAGCATTGTCGGCAAGTGGGCGGAAAATCAAAAAATTTCTTACACTACTTATACGGATCTGGCGGCGCGCGAGCCGGTCTACGGTTTGCTGCAACAAGAGGTCGAGAAGGTCAATGAGACCTTGCCCCTGGCCGCGAAGCTACGCCGCTTCGTGTTGCTGTACAAGGAACTCGATGCCGACGACGAAGAGCTTACGCGCACGCGAAAAGTTCGACGCGCCTTCGTTGAGGATCGCTACAAGGATGTGATCGATGCGCTCTACAGCGAGCGGGTGCAGGTGCCGATCGATACCACCATCAAATTTCAAGATGGAAAGACCGCGCGCTTTCAAACAACCTTGTTATTGCGGAATTTGACGTAGCCCATGGACATAAATTTCTTCTTGCAATTGGTAATCAATGGCGTGGTGGTGGGCAGCGTGTACGCCCTGGTGGCGCTCGGTTTCGTCATTATTTTTAAATCAACCAGCGTGGTGAATTTCGCACAAGGGGAATTTTTGCTGTTGGGGGCCTACATCAGCCTCGCAGTGGTCAGCCAGACCAGCATGCCGTTTTGGGTGGCGGTCGTGGTTACGTTGTTATTTTCCGTCGCGCTTGGCATGTTGATCGAGCGGCTTATCTTGCGGCCGATGATCGGCGAACCGGTGATTTCGGTAATCATGGTGACGCTCGGTTTGTCCAGCATATTAAAGGCAGTTGTACAGGGAATTTGGGGCACCGATACGCGCCCCTTCCCGGAAATTTTTCCGTCGACGCCGGTTCAAATTGGCCCGCTGCCGGTGTCGCAAGGCTACATCTACAGCGTGGTCTGCGTTGCAATTTTGCTGCTACTTTTTACGCTGTTCTTCAAATATTCGCGTGCCGGCATTGCCATGCGCGCAACTGCGTTTTCGCAACAAGTGGCGCAGTCCATGGGTATTTCCGTGCGGCGCATGTTTGCGCTCGCTTGGGCGATCGCCGCGGTGGTGTCGGCCATCGGCGGAATTCTGCTTGGTGGGGTGCGCGGCGGGGTGGACGCGGCGCTGGCGGCCATTGGTTTAAAGGTGATTCCGGTGGTGATTTTGGGCGGTTTGGATAGCATTATTGGCGCCATTGTCGGCGGGCTGATCGTCGGTGTGTTGGAGAATCTTGCCGGTGGTTATCTCGATCCGATTTTTGGCGGCGGCGTGAAAGAAGTGGCGCCGTTTGTCGTTCTAGTGTTGATCCTGATGATTAAACCCTATGGCTTGTTCGGTAAGGTGCATATCGATCGTGTTTGATTATCCGTCGTCATTGCGAGCGCAGCGAAGCAATCTCGTTTTTTGTCGGCCGCTAAAAAGCGAGATTGCTTCGCTTTGCTCGCAATGACAGATTTCGCGGCATGCTCCAGAAGCCAGCCGTGGCCCGGATCCTGGCAATGCATGCTCGGCGAGGCAATACCGGAGCGGCTTCCAGCCATGCCATTAAAAATTTTTGTAAGAAATGCTGATGATTAAATGCGGTGATTTT
>JANNMV010000181.1:0-1780 GCA_031398205.1 Pseudomonadota bacterium
CAATCCGATGCGGTCACCGCGCAAGATTCGCGTGGAAAAATCGCTGATGACAACACGATCACCGTAGGATTTACCAACCTTTTTTAACTCCGCAACCAATTCGCCGGAGCGCTCGCCCGTCGCCAAGGAAAAATTCACTTGACCCAGGCGATCGCGCCGCGCCGCGCGCTCCACACGCAAGCGCTCCAACCGCCGCACGCGGCCTTCGTTGCGCGTGCGCCGCGCTTCGATGCCGCGACGTATCCATACCTCTTCTTCGGCGAGCACCTTGTCGAATTTTTCCTGGCGCACCGCTTCGATGGCGAGCATGTCCTCTTTGCGTTTGCGATACGCCGAGTAGTTTCCGGGAAAATCACGCAGGATGCCGCGATCCAGTTCGACGATACGTGTGGCCACGCGATCGAGAAAGCGTCGATCGTGAGTGACGAACAGCAAATTCAAACTCGCGTCGCGCAGAAATTTTTCCAGCCAGTCGATCGCCGCGATGTCCAAGTGATTGGTCGGCTCGTCCAGCACTAACAGATCCGGCTCGCTCACCAGCGCACGCGCCAAGGCTACGCGCTTGCGCCAACCGCCGGACAGGCTGCCGATTTTTGCGTCGGCGTCGAGTTCGAGTTGCTGTAGTGTCGATTCGATACGACTTTGCATGCGCCAGCCATCGTTCGCTTCCAGCTCGTGACTCAAGCCATCGAACTTGTCCTGCACCGCCGAAGTGTGATTCGGATCGGCGAGTTGATGCAACACATCGTGGTATTCAATCAGTGTCGCTTGCAAACCCCCCAACCCACTGGCGACGGTCTCGAACACCGTCGCGCTGTCGTCCAACGGCGGCTCTTGGGGAACATAGCCCAGGCGCAGACCGGGCGCGCGCCAGACGATGCCATCGTCGAGCACAACCGAGCCGACGAAGACTTTCAGTAAACTGGTTTTGCCCGCGCCGTTACGGCCGAGTAAACCAACCCGCTCGCCTTTGTCGAGTTTAAATTCGGCGTGATCCAGCAATGGCACATGACCGTACGCAAGCTGGGCGTTATCGAGGGAAATCAAAGGCATGATTAGTCCAGCGCCGCGACCAGTTTTAGATTTGGCGCAACATAAATATGCAACACGAGCGCCGCGACCAGTGCGACAAAACCCGCGAAAGAGAATGCATATGACGCGCCAAAAAATTGCCAAAGACCGCCGAACATCAGTCCCGCCGGAATGGCGGACAGGCCCAGCATCATGTTGTACCAACCATACGCGGTTCCGCGCTCCGTCGGCGCAGCGAAGTCGCCGATCACCGCGCGTTCAATGCCTTCGCCGAGCCCGGCAAATATTCCGTACACCAGGGTGACGATCCACAGCATCAGCGGCGACGCGGTCAAGCTTAACGCAACGAACGTCGAGGCATAAGCGATCCAGCTGATCACCATGACGCGCTCCTTGCCTAGTCGCAACGCAGCTTTTCCGCCCGACCAAGACGCCAAGGATTTCGCCAGATTGAGCATGGCCCACAGTAACAGCAAGTTCACGACACTCATGCCCAGATTGTGGCCAAACAAAACGATGAAGGTTTCGGATACGCGAGCGAAAGTGAACCACGCGAGAAGCAACAAATAATGCCGCAACGTGCGCGACAAGCCGCCCCATTTCAACGAAGGTATCGCGGTTAAAGGCCGTGGGACTGTTTTCGGTTCTTTCACCAACCACCACAGCAACAACACGCCGATGCATCCAGGGATCGCCGACCACGCGATCACCTCGCGTAATGAAAGCGTTGACCATGCAATCGCCGCTG
>JANNMV010000195.1:0-3500 GCA_031398205.1 Pseudomonadota bacterium
ACGGATTCCTTCATATCGGCTGCCTCGTTCCAGGAGACAACCCGTGTACTTACCGAAGCGGCCATCATGGGCAAGAAGGACGAGCTACGCGGATTGAAGGAGAATGTCATCGTGGGTCGTTTGATCCCCGCTGGCACTGGCTTGGCGTATCACACCGCTCGCCGCAAGCGCGCAAGGGGCGGAGATATGCTGCAAAGTCGTGGTTTGGGACTTTACGACGAGGAAATAAGCGCTGACACTGAGCAGGTCGCTTGACAGTGATAGCCTCGCATCGTAAACTCGTAATCTTTTTTCGATCCCAACCCCATCTAGGAATTTTTCCTGCGGGCGGGTTGACAGTAATTTTTTTGGATAAGTATGCCGACCATTAATCAATTGACGCGCAAACCGCGTGTTAAGCCCGTTACAAAAAGCAAGGTGCCGGCGTTGGCGTCGAGCCCACAAAAACGTGGCGTTTGTACTCGTGTTTACACCACTACGCCAAAAAAGCCCAACTCAGCATTGCGTAAAGTTGCCAAAGTGCGCTTGACGAATGGTTTTGAAGTAATCGGTTACATCGGCGGTGAAGGGCATAACCTTCAGGAGCACTCGGTTGTATTGATTCGCGGTGGTCGCGTCAAAGATCTGCCCGGTGTGCGGTATCACATCGTCCGTGGCAGCCTGGATACGGCGGGTGTAAAAGATCGCAAGCAAAGTCGCTCGAAGTACGGTGCGAAGCGCCCCAAAGCAGCTTAATTGAATTGATTTAAGGTAGAGCCATGCCACGTCGTAGAGAAGTCCCCAAGCGCGAAATCCTCCCGGATCCAAAGTACAAGAGTGAAGACGTCGCTAAGTTTATGAACGTAATCATGATCGGTGGTAAAAAATCAGTTGCCGAGAGAATCGTTTACGGAGCGCTGGATCAGATATCAAAAAAATCCGGTAAAGACCCACTCGAAGTATTCATCACCGCTCTAAATAACTCGAAGCCGTTGGTCGAGGTTAAGAGTAGGCGTGTTGGCGGCGCCAACTATCAGGTGCCGGTAGAGGTTCGGTCCGTGCGCCGCACGGCTTTAGCGATGCGTTGGTTGCGCGAAGCGGCGCGCAAGCGTAGCGAGAAATCGATGTGGGGTCGCTTAGCCTCTGAATTGCTAGAGGCCTCAGAAGGCAAGGGCGGCGCAATCAAGAAGCGTGAAGAAGTGCATCGCATGGCGGAAGCAAACAAAGCTTTCTCCCATTATCGGTTTTAGTTCGCCGAATACTATTTATCAGACATAGGCTAGACACGTGGCACGCAAGACACCCATAGAGCGTTATCGCAACATCGGCATCAGCGCTCACATCGACGCGGGTAAAACGACTACGACGGAGCGCGTACTGTTTTACACGGGCGAAAGCCACAAGATCGGCGAAGTGCACGATGGTGCTACTACAACCGATTGGATGGAGCAGGAGAAAGAGCGTGGTATCACCATTACCTCAGCTGCCGTGACTTGTTTTTGGAAGGGTATGGACGGTAAATTTCCTGAGCATCGCATCAACATTATTGACACTCCGGGCCACGTAGACTTTACCATCGAGGTAGAGCGCAGCATGCGTGTTCTGGATGGGGCCTGCATGGTTTACTGTGCTGTAGGCGGCGTTCAACCCCAGTCGGAAACCGTTTGGCGTCAAGCGAATAAATACAAAGTGCCGCGCCTTGCGTTCGTCAACAAAATGGATCGTACGGGCGCAAACTTTTTCAAAGTCTATGACCAAATGCGGTCGCGCTTGAAGGCTAACCCTATTCCGATTCAGATTCCTATTGGCGCGGAAGAAAAATTTCAGGGCGTCGTTGATCTGATTCGAATGAAGGCGATCTACTGGGACGAAGCGTCCCAGGGAATGAAATTTGAGATCAAGGAAATTCCGGCCGACCTCCAAGAAACGGCAAAAGAATGGCGCGAGAAAATGTTGGAATCCGCCGCGGAGGCTTCCGAAGAACTAATGAACAAATACCTCGAAGAGGGCGACCTTTCCGAGGAGGATATTAAAAAAGCCTTGCGCCAACGTACGATTGCATTTGAGATCGTGCCGATGTTGTGCGGTTCGGCATTCAAAAACAAGGGCGTCCAAGCGATGTTGGATGCGGTTATAGAATATATGCCGGCGCCGACAGATATTCCGCCTGTAACGGGTGAACTGGAAAACGGCTCCCAAGGTGAGCGCAAAGCCCATGACGACGAGCCATTCTCTGGCTTGGCTTTCAAAATAATGACCGATCCATTTGTTGGCCAACTGATTTTCGTGCGCGTGTATTCGGGTGTGGTAAAAAGCGGCGACACGGTTTACAACCCGATCAAAGGCAAAAAAGAACGTATTGGTCGCCTGGTTCAAATGCATGCGAACGAGCGCCAGAACATTGATGAAATCCGCGCGGGTGACATCGCCGCAGCAATCGGACTGAAAGAAGCCACTACGGGCGAAACGCTTTGCGACCCTGGCAAGATCATTACGCTAGAGCGCATGATATTCCCTGAGCCGGTGATTCACGTTGCGGTCGAGCCAAAGACTAAGGCGGATCAGGAAAAAATGGGTATCGCGCTTAATCGCTTAGCTCAGGAAGACCCTTCGTTTCGGGTGCGTACCGACCAGGATTCCGGTCAAACTATTATTTCCGGAATGGGCGAGTTGCACTTGGAGATCATCGTCGACCGCATGAAGCGAGAGTTTGGCGTTGAAGCTAACGTAGGTGCACCACAGGTCGCTTACCGCGAAGCGATCAAGAAGACCGTAGAGATTGAGGGAAAGTTCGTCAAACAGTCTGGTGGCCGTGGCCAATATGGACACGTTTGGCTTCGGATGGAGCCAAACGAGACGGGCAAAGGATTTGAGTTTGTTGACGCGATCAAGGGTGGTTCTGTGCCGCGCGAATACATTCCTGCAGTCAATAAAGGGCTGGAAGAAACGCTTCCCAACGGCGTTTTGGCAGGCTTCCCAGTAGTCGATGTCAAAGTAACTTTGTTCGATGGGTCTTACCACGAAGTGGACTCGAACGAAAATGCATTTAAGATGGCGGCCTCCATTGCGTTCAAGGACGGCATGCGCAAAGCGAGTCCGGTGCTTCTAGAGCCGATGATGGCTGTTGAGGTCGAGACGCCCCCCGAATTCATGGGTAACGTTGTCGGTGACTTGAGTTCCCGTCGCGGGATGATTCAAGGTATGGATGACGTTGCTGGTATCAAAGTGATTAAGGCAGAAGTGCCGTTGGCCGAGATGTTCGGTTATTCGACGTCACTTCGTTCAGCAACGCAAGGACGCGCGACCTATACCATGGAATTTAAGCATTACACGGAAGCGCCCAAAAACGTTGCTGAAGCGGTCATCAACAAAAAATAGTAAGGACTAGGAAATGGCAAAAGGGAAATTTGAGCGGACCAAGCCGCACGTAAACGTGGGGACCATTGGGCATGTGGATCATGGGAAGACCACCTTAACGGCGGCCATCACCCTGGTGCTGTCCAAGAAATATGGCGGCGAAG
>JANNMV010000239.1:0-3368 GCA_031398205.1 Pseudomonadota bacterium
CGACCGCGCACCCATCCCGCGTCGGCCCAGTAGCGAAAGTCGCCAACCTTTTCCGTTGCACGATCACCCATGGCTCTGATGCCCAACCAGGTAAGGCGCGCGTCACTTGGATCTTCGCGCTCCTCGTTCAGGCTCGCACCAACGGGTTCACTTGCTGAACGGTCTTGGTGCCGCAGCGCATAGAGTTCGATCGTTTGCTTGCTTGCCCATAACCAACTGCCCATGGCCATCATCCGCGCGACACGTTTTTGCTCCGGATCGATACCCTGTAAGCTGGAAACCCGCGCCAGTTCTTGGCCTGCGGCCAGTTCACCATGAAACGGCCCGTTGTCGTAGTACAGTCGCACCGCATCAAGATCCGCGTCCCACCACCACTCGCGGGTTTCACGCAGATTCTGCCGCCCCAATTGCAACCCGAGCCCGGTTCCACCCAGGCGATCCATGAACACCCACATTGGGCCGCGCTCGATTGATTTGTCGGCGCTAGGATCGCTGCCGGTGTGACGCAGTTCCGATTCGTACTTCGCTTTGATCTCGGTGAAAAAATAAATACGCTCTCGAAACGGATAGAAAAACTCGACCTGAAATTCATGGTCCAGGTCGGTACGTTTCTCTTGGCCGTCCGCGTCATCGAGTTTGAAATTTCTACGCTCGCGCAAGGTTCCGTCGTATTCGCCAGTTATCGTCAAAGGCCTGCCGAATACGGGTACCCGATAGGGTTGGTCAGGCCGGCGTGTATCTTGCCGCCGAGTTAATGATTCCACCGTGTTATACCCCGCCTGCTTCGAGACCATGGGTATTCCGAGCAGGGTCAACACCTTCTCGCCATCGGATCGTTCAACCACCCGTGCCACGACACCCGTTACCTGCACGGTATCTTTATGTACGCTGCCCGACGGCACCTGAAACGAGGTCGCCAACAGCCTCTTTTCGCCGCGGCTGACAACGGAGACGCGCTGCGCTGCGCCCGGCGCGAGATTGCCTGCGCTCACTCCTTTAAACTGGGTTTGGTCGTCCCATTCGATCGCAAGCGGGCCCATGCTTACAACGCGCGCCTTCGTATCTACGGCGCTGATAAAACCAATGATCTGGCCACGGGTCGGATCGGATTCGGCCTCACGTAATTGGATACGTTCGACGAGCAACTCGTTGCCCGACCAGATTCCCGTAACGCGATAAGTTTTGCCGGTGTAAAAGTCCCGAGCAATGGCGGGCTCGAAACCAACCGACAAAATCGCGATGAGTACAACAACAAAGAAATGTTTCATACGAGTTGTGTTGTCCTCGCAACGAGCGCTCGCATCGGCAAACATTTCACATCGCACCGCTGCTTGAGTAGTTTGAAGAATTCACGCAGCGCCAGTAAGTCCGCCGGCCCCATCACGGCGTGATGCAACATCATGCCAACGGTCGAGCGCTTTACCGCCGCGGCCAAGTTCGCACCTAAAACAGCGTTGCTGATTTGCACGCCATCCTGGCGTTTTGACCAATCGACGCAAACGGGAATTTCAACCAAATCAGCCACCTCAAGCGGTGAAGCCGTAACGTCGCGCGATAAGGATTGAAAACCAAATCGCTGAAGAGCCGCTACAGTAGCCGGGCTACAACGATTCCAGGGTGGTGTGAAAATGGAGTCCAACGCAGCCCCGAGCTTTTGTCGCAACAGATTCGCGCCCCGTTCAATATCGTGCGCCTGTTGCGTAGCGCTACGACCCACACCGAATTCGCATTTGCGTCCTGTTACTTCGTGGTTAGCGTGACAGTAACCATGTTGATGCAGCCCAAGCAATTTCGGGCCATCGGCGTAACGCCGCAAAAACGCATCGGCCAATTCATCATGCAGCTCGGTCGGAATCACGGCAAGATCGACGGGGATATGAAACTCGGAGAAACAATCCAGCAACGCAAAGAGTCGCGGGTCATCCCAGCCAGCGTCGTCGTCGCGAAAAAACCAATGGGTCGGCCCATTGGTTTCATCGAGCGCCGCGCGCAGTGGATCGAGCCAGGCACTCATGCCGCGAGTTCTCGCGGGCCAGAACGATCGTCCCGTGTCCGGTTTAATTGGCTGATCAAGCTCGCGGTATTGGCGGCGCCATTCAAATCCAGTTTGCACGAATTCGGCTGAAAATCTAAACACTCGCGGATCGCCTGGGTCAGCGCCGTGCCGTTGAGTTGGTTTGGATGCAGTAACCGCAATGTCCCGAGATCGGCCAATCGCTCTGCGCGATTGATCTGCTCATCTTCGCGGCCCTCGGCATAGGGCACGACCACGGCAGGCACATTCGACGACAAAATATCCATGGACGTGTTATAGCCGCACTGGCTCACGGAAACCGCCGCGCGGCGCATTTCCATGCACAGATCCGGCACCGATCGAATCAGCTCCAGCCCTGGGCGCGACTCACCCATGCTTAACAATGCGTTCCAATTTTCTTCCGGCAAGAACGGTCCCGCGACCAGCCGCATCGGGATCGCATCTTCACGCCACAACGCATCGTGAGCATCGATCGCGGCGCGAAATAGCGGGTAGCCCGCCATGCCGCCACCGGCGGAAACCAGCACGTGACGCCCGCGCGCCACTACCGACGCCTGCACCCGTCGCGGTAAAACAAACCCCGTGTGAAACACCGGCACGCTCAGCGCTAGACGCGGACTGAAGGATTCTTCCAGTCGCGCGAACAGTGGATCTGAATGTACTAACACGGCATGGAAATAGCGATCAGTAATCCAGCGGGCGCGATCGTCATGGTGCTGCCGATCGGGACGCGCATTGACAAGGATATCGCGCACGCTGGTCATCACCAGCGGCGAGTAGGCCTGACGGCGCGCGGCTTTGAGTAACGGCAGCAATTCGAACGCGAACTTCTTGCGCCCGAAGGGAAACAACTCAATGAGCAAGACTTCCGGATTAATTTTTTCGTAGGTTTTCAGCACCAGGTCGCGGCGCAGGCGCTTGGCTTCTTCGACATCAAAGCGGGCGTCACGGCTCATGAGATTGTGGCCGTCCACCATGCCCAAGGGCGGTAAGTCGATGACCTCCACTCCGGTGGGTGCGCACAAGCCGGGCGGGAATGGCCCGCCATTGAGGAATACGATACGAAAATCTTGCGCCAGCGCGGCAGCCAAGGCAAACGAGCGCGTGAGATGCCCCATGCCAATGGAATGCTGGCAGTAGAAAAGAAGTGCCGGTTTGGAATTTTTCATCACGCTACCCGTCCTATTCCATCGCCGGGGATAACCGGCCTAAGCGGCGACAGCGTGCGTATCGCCATCAGCTTGTCTTTGGCGTCCACTTCGATCAACTTGCCGCCCCTTAATGCCAACACGCGATCAAACTTCGCGAACGTAGAAAACTGATGGCCGATGAC
>JANNMV010000338.1:0-2261 GCA_031398205.1 Pseudomonadota bacterium
GATTGCTCGGTGAGATTATTCATACGGAAGACAGCATTACGAATGGCGAACGTGACGGGCAGTTGATTGCCGTTGAGCATCGCTTCGAGAACGACGTTCGTGTTGAAGTGGGTGTGCGGCATTCCGATGAAACGGCGATACCGGCGCAAGATTCCAGCAGCGGCACGACACCGAACGAATTCACCAGCATCCGCGCTAAGGTGACTACGCCGGTGCCATGGGTTGAAAAGGCGACTATGTTTGGTGAGTATGAGCAAGCTATCGACGATAGTGAGCGCAAGCTGTTTGCCGTCGGCGGTGACTATCGGATTTCGAGCCGCGCGAAGTTGTATGCCCGCCATGAATTCATTTCGTCACTGTCCGGCCCTTTCTCGCTTAATGCCGATCAAACGCACAATGCGACCGTTATCGGCATCGACAGCGACTACATGAAAGGTGGGCATTTGTTCAACGAATATCGCGTCCGTGATGCGCTATCGGGTCGCGAAGCAGAAGCGGCGATTGGTTTGCGCAATCTGTGGCCAGTGGCGCCGGGGCTTACGTTGAACACCAACTTCGAACGCGTTCACTCCGTAGGCGGTTCGGCTGGGAACGAGTCGACGGCAGGGGCTTTCGGTGTTGAATATACGGCCAATCCCTTGTGGAAGGGAACCGGGCGTCTTGAACTGCGCTATGGGACCCAGGCCGATAGCCTACTGCATACCGTGGGTTTGGGATTCAAACTCAACAAAGACTGGACGATGTTGAGCAAAAACATTATTTCGCTAACCAAGAATAAGGGCACTGCTATCGGCGAAAAATGGCTCGAGCGTTTGCAATTCGGCATCGCCTATCGCGATACCGATCGCGACGTTTGGAATGGTTTGGCGCGAATCGAGCACCGAGTAGAGCGCGATACGACCCAAGCAAGTCAAGAGACTCGGCGCAATATCGAATTGTTTTCGACCCATTTGAATTATCAGCCGCGCAGCGATCTGGTCTTCAGTGGTCGCTTTGCGGCGCGGTGGCTTAAGGATTTCTCTAATGGCAGCAAGGACAAATCCAATGCACAATTACTTAGTGTGCGAGGTACTTATGATATTAACAATCACTGGGACGTAAGTGCCTATGCCAGCACCATGTTCAGCCAAGGCGCAGCCGGGCGCAACAATGCCTTCGGTGTTGAGGTTGGTTACATGCTGACTGCAAACCTTTGGTTGTCGGCGGGCTACAACATTTTTGGATTCAAAGGCGAAGAATTGAGCGGCAGTGACTACACCAATCAAGGGGCATTTTTGCGCATGCGCTTCAAATTCGACGAAGATCTGTTCGCCGCCAAAAATCCCAAAGTTAACAACACGCTGCCGCAAGACTGAGCCCATGAAAAAAATGCACGCTTTTCGCGTCAATTTATTTTCGGTCATGGCGACCCTGGTCTGGATTGTTGTAACTTCTATAGGTGCAGCAGTGGCCGCAGAGCAAGCCGCGAGTTCGGCGCAAAGCAATAAGGTTGGCGCGGGGTTGCGCGGCGACGATCCGGTGCGCAATCTACAGATGCGATTAAAGGATCGAGTTGCCAACGGGGTGTCGATTGAAGCCTACGCCGTTGCGCTGGCGCAAGCATGGATTGACTATGCGCGGGAATCTTATTTCCGCAAAGATCGTCGCGCGTCGCTTGAGGCTTCAATTGAGGCACGGTCAGTTATTGAAAATATTGAGCGTGAGGGCATCGACGCGAAAGTTGATGCTCGATTGATCGCTTCGTCGGTAAAGTTACGGGACGATTTGTGGCGCAAGGCAGCAACGTTTAAGCGTAGCGAATATTTTACTTGCGCGACTTGGCAAACAGCGCGACTGGAATTGGCGCTGATCGCAGCCGGGCGTGCGAGTAACGACATGGGTTGGCGCGCGGCGCGGCCGGGCGTGCGGCGTGCCGAGCGGTTCGCGCGCGAAGCCGAAGCAAAAATTAACGCCTGTGCCGAGCGCAAGCCGGTTATCAAGGCAGAAGACCCGTCCGGCGCTAAGCCGGTCGACGAGGAGGTTATCGCTACGCCGCCGCAAGGCGGAATGACGATAGATGCGGCGCCGCGTCTGAGCCTGCCGGATCGTGTGCACTTCGCGCGCGAGAGCGCCGAGATAAGCGATGTAAGTGCATTAGTGTTGGAACAGGTTTCCTATGTAATGCGTGCCCATCCCGCAATTGTTCTGGATCTGCTCGGTTACGCCGATGAACTTTCGGGAAAGGACGATAACGAGAAACTAGCCTTAGCGCGTTCCCAAGG
>JANNMV010000370.1:0-1997 GCA_031398205.1 Pseudomonadota bacterium
GGCGCGGGCAATCTCTTCTGGCGTTGAGTATCGGCCGACGGAGAGGCGCACCGCGCCCATCGCGCGTGCGGGGCTGATTTCCATCGCCGCCAATACGCCACTCACTCGGTCGTTCTCCGAATGGCAGGCGGAGCCGACCGACGCGGCGACTTCATCGTCGACGGCGCGCAACAAGTCGCGTCCGCTTACGCGCGGAAATGAGACGTTGAGGGTATTGGGTAGGCGTATCGATGGATGGCCGTTGAGGCCGAGATCCGGGATACCTTGTCGCAGAAGGCGATGCAATTCATCGCGTAAGTGTTGCAGATGCGGGGTGTCCTGCGCCAGCCGATCTGCAGCCAGGCGCGCCGCGGCGCCCATTCCTACAATCGCGGGCACGTTCTCCGTTCCGGGGCGTAAGCCATGCTCTTGTCCGGCGCCGCGCAAGTCGGGATCGATGGCGCTGCCACCGCGAACATAAAGCGCGCCTACCCCCTTGCTCGCGTAGAATTTGTGCCCCGCGAGCGACAGTAAATCGACTTGTAGTGCGTCGACGTTGACGGAGATCTTGCCGGGCGATTGCGCGGCGTCGGTGTGCATGAGCGCGCCTCGCGCGTGGGCGAGCGCGGCAATTTCCGCGATCGGCTGTATGGTGCCGACTTCGTTATTGGCATGCATGATGGAGACCAGCGCCGTGTCATCGCGCAGCGCTCGTTCGACATCGGCGGGATCGACGCAGCCATAGCCATCGACGCGAACAACGCTCACCGCCCAACCATGGGCCTTGAGCGCGAGCGCCGGTTCGAGGACGGCGGGATGCTCGATGGCGGAGACGACGATGTGCCGCTTGTTCGTTCGCAGGGATTCGGCGACGCCGCGTAGCGCAAGATTATTCGCTTCGGTCGCACAGCCGGTGAAAACAATCTCCGCGGGCCGCGCGCCGATCAGCGTCGCGACATCGCCCCGCGCCCGTTCGACTGCTTCATGGGCACGCCGACCATACCAATGGGATGAAGAGGGATTGCCGAACATTTCGCGCAGAAATGGCTGCATCGCATCGGCCACTTCCGGCGCGACGGGTGTCGTCGCGTTGTAATCAAGATAGATTGGGGGCGCCACGAAATTTTCTAGTCAACGCTTCACTTGCTCAGTTGCGCGATTCGTATTCGATCGGCAGTCCACGTAGGCGCCACTCCGGCAGGCCGTCCTGAAGACGCCGCGCTTTGCGGCCTTTCTTGCGCAGAAACGCGACGGCTTCGAACGCCATCAAGCAGTAAGGCCCGCGACAATAGGCGACAATTTCTCGATTGGCAGGCAGCTCGTGCAGGCGCTTGTTGATTTCCGGCAGCGGGATGTTGATGGCGCCGGGGACATGGCCCGCGGCATATTCTTGCGCCGGTCGCACATCCAACACCGTGACCAATCCTTTGCGCGCGCGCAGCAACATTTCTTCCGCCGGCACGGGCTCGAGCGAATCCTTATCGGTTAAAAACGTTTTAACCAATCGTTCAACTTCGGCGGAATAGGTTTCGCCCACCGCGCCCAATGCGTAAAGGAGGCGAACCACTTCGTCGCCCGCGAGACGGTAGTGCACGAACTGACCTTCCTTGCGCGTCACCACAAGACCGGCTTGGCGCAACTGCTGCAAGTGGCGCGATGTGTTGGCCACGCTGAGCTCGCTCAACTGCGCCAAGGCATCCACGCTGCGCTCACCTTGCGCCAGCAATTCCAATAACTCCAGGCGCGGCCCGCTGCTCAGCGCCTGGCCGATGCGGGCAAATTGCTCAAACAACAGTGCTTTAGGTGTTTGTCTTGACAGGCTCATAGCAAGGATTATACTTTCAAATATTCAATCGATCAATTGAATGATAGATAAAAAAATTATTTAAACTTGGACTATCGATAATGCTAACCCATTTTTTGCTTGCCAATGAACCCTTCGTCCGCCTAGCGGCGTTCTTCCTTACGCTGGCCGCGATGGTCATGTGGGAGATTCGGGCGCCGCGTCGCGCGCTGAC